>NZ_LMOM01000058.1 GCF_001424185.1 Deinococcus sp. Leaf326
TCCAGACTTTTCTCTGCTTTCCCATGGTGATCTCCAGTCTGCTCGTCCCTCGCATCACAAGGGTCAGGTTCTGGAAGTCATCTCTGGAGCATTACCGGCTGGTCTAGATACTCGTCCAGGCGATCAAAGCGCGCCTCCCAGAGTTGTCGATACGCTGCGAGCCACTGGTCGAGTTCCCGGAACGGTTCGGCGCGCAGGTGGCAGATGCGGCGGTTGGCGACTGCCTCCACGTTCACCATGCCTGCATCCACCAGTACACGGACATGTTTGGATGCTTGGGGCTGACGCAACCCCAAGCGCGCAGCAATCTCGCCGACCGTGAGCGATTCTTGGAGCAGCAACTCTACGATGTGTAGACGGTGTGGCTCGGCCAGTGTGCTCATGATGGCGGTGTTCATCAGAATATCCTCCTTTGCCCCGGACGGAGGCAGGCATAACTAGAATATACTACTAGAGGAATATTCTTGTAAAGGCATATTAAGAGTATCTGGAATACAGCATCCCTATCCCCTCCCCGCCGCTCCCCGCAGACCGTCCCTTTATCAAGTTCAGCAGGAGTAAAACTGCAAGCGTTTTAGATCAAAAGCCGCCTCCCAGTTCCAGAGCGCCCCTACGCAGGGGGCATTTTAGGACCGTCGGAATCGCTCCGCTTTGTACTCCTCCAACACCTTCTGCCGGGCCTTCTCCTCGGCGCTCGCGATCAAGACGTCGACCTCGTCCCAGGTCATCAGACCTCGCTCCACCAACCGTCGGAGCACAGCCTCTATCACGATCCATGCTGCCGCGCCGTCCATTTCTATGTTCTGCCGCATATCAGTCCGCTCAGCAGTCTATTCAGCTCAGGTAGTGAGCTGATGCGTAGCCCACCTCCACCCCCAAGTCCTTACCCCTCCTAGCTCATCAGAGCGCACCAGCGATCTGAATCGCTCCCCACACGTTTTTGGGGTGGCCTCTCCTCTTCAAAACGCTTGGGGGGAGCAAAAATTCGGCTCCAGCAGGGTGTTTCTACGATAAATCCACCCTCGAGCTGACAACATCCTCACGCTACTTTGTAACCCGCAGAGCGAGCTGCTTTCCCTCTGGATGCTCGCCGCCTGGTCGTGTTTATCGCGCTGATCCTCAGCGGTCTAGAACTTAAATAATGGGCTATGACCCTCGCTCAAGTCACCTCCGATCTCCTCACCCAGACCACTACCTGGATCAACCTCCATGATGACGAGCTCAAACGCCGCGCCACCCTCGCCGCCCGCGATAAGGATGCGGCCGCCCTCACCGACCTCTCCGTTGCCTACCTCGCCCACCTCGGCGGGAGCGGCGTCCTCACCAGCCCGAAGACCATTGAGGCCTACCGCATCGGTATCCGCCAGTACGTCGCCCACACCCAAGCCCACGCCATCGGCATCCTGCGCCCCAGCCGCCACGCCCCCCAGCACTACGTCAGCAGCCTCCTCGCCCAGGGCCGCAAACCCGCCAGCGTCCAACTCAAGATCGCCGCCGCTCGCTGTCTCTACCGCGCGCTGCGCTGGGCCGGCGCCACCGAAGCTGATCCCTTCAAGGACGTCCGCATTCCCAAGGACCACACCACTGGCCTGGAGAAGCGGCCGCCCTACACAGAGCAGGACATCGAGCGTGTGCTTGAGCACGCCTCCCCCCATGACCGCTTCCTGCTGTTGCTCACCGCACACGCCGGCCTGCGCATCGCCGAGGCCCTCGCCCTCACTTGGGCCGACTTCGACCTCGAGCGCCGACGCCTCCGCGTGACCGGCAAAGGCCGCAAGAGCCGCACCGTCCCTATGAGTGCCCGCCTCGTCGAGGCCGCCACCCAGTACCGCGTCCTCTACGGCCCCGGCGGCGAAGCCCACCAGAACGACGAGAATGGCCAGCGCCGCCGCACCACCCCCCACCTCCAGGCCTTCCGGTACCGCACCGTCCAGAATGCCGTCCACGCCATGAAGACCCCCTTCGCCCAAGCTGGGGTGCCTTGGCGTGGCTTCCACGCCGCCCGGAAGCATGCCGGGACAAAACTGCTCAAGCGCACGGGCGACCTGGCCACCGTCGCCGCTTTCCTCGGGCATAGCTCTGTCGACACGACCCGCAACAGTTACGCTGCTGTCGCCTCTGATGCTGCCTCCGACGAGATGACCGACTGGTAACTCTCCCTGGCGCTGTGCACCCTGCGGTCATCTGCCCACGCGTGGTACACCGCGATCTGGCGCATTCCGGCCCCACACCTGAGCAGGCCTACGCAAATCCGCACGCGCCGACCGCGCTGGTACAGATCATCCACGCCTGGACGCAGCAGGTCAGCCAGTGAGTGGTACCGCGCCTTGCCCAGCGCTCATAGCCACCGACCACCCCAACGACGGGCACGCTGATGCCATGCATGGCTATCAACACACCGCGGTGAATACGGTCTGCACCGTTCTCGGGTGCGGCGCCCTTGCGCTTATTGGCTACCCGCAAACAGCGGCTGCCCTGGCCGCAGGCCTCGCCTTCGGCACCCTGCTCGTCACCCCAGACCTTGACCTCCGTCTGAACGACGCCCGCCGCAACTGGGGACCCTTCCGCTTCATCTGGGCCCCCTACGCCGCCCTCTCCAAGCACCGCGGCATGTCCCACACCTATCTGCTCGGTCCCACGATCCGCCTGCTGTACCTCGCTCTCTGGGTCGCTCCCGTCCTCTGGCTCATCTCCCGAGTGCAGACGTTCCCTTTCCCCAATGTCAGCTGGCGCCTCATCGCGCTTGTCGGCATTGGGTACTTCATCGCCCAGTGGCTTCACTTACTGTGCGACGGGATCTCCCCCGCATTGCCCGGCCAGCGGCGCGCGACCTCCGCACGACGACCGCGACCCAGACGATCCTAAACTCCCGCACTTCAAGACCACCTCGACCACTTCTCTAGACAGCGCCAGGTCACGCAGTACCTCCCCCGCTGCCGCCACCCCAACGGCAGGGCGGTAGCAGCGGTCATGGGTCAGCGCGTCATACACGTCGGCCGCCCCGATCAACATCGTCAGCACGGGCAGAGACGACAAGCCTTCCGGGTAGCCCCGTCCGTCCAGCCGCTCATGGTGATGCCGAACGGCGTGCACGATCTCTACAGGCACTTCTGGCCAGGCCTTGCGTACCAAGCTTTCCCCTTCGACCGGGTGCGCCTGGACCATCAGCCTTTCCGCCACCGTCAGGGGGCGGCAGGCTTGTAGAAGATCCTGGGGAACGGCCAACTTGCCCAGGTCATGCAACCACCCGGCCAGATACGTCGTGACTGGGTCAAGCCCCAACGCTGGAGCGCAACGGGTGGCCAGTGCCGCCACCCCAACCGCATGATCCGGATCAGGCTGCTGCAGCACCAGCGTCAGCAGCGCTGGTGGTAAGTCCGGGAGCGTCAGCGTCAGGCTCATGCCACCACTGTCCGGATAAGCAATTCAGGAAACGTCAGGCAACGTGCAGGCATACCTCCACTGTCCCTGTCGTTGGGGTGACCGCCGTCCCCACCTCCCCGAACACCGGAGTCCTGGGGGGCGTGCGCGCCACCCCAACGACACGCACTCTGAAGTGGTGACGAACGACCTCTTCCTGACCTGTGCCCTGCTCCTCGGCGGTGTGACGGGCGCCACCACCGCCCGAGTCGCTGGCGCTCACCCCGTGGTGCTCATCCTCCCGGCCATCCTCGTGCTCGGTCTCGCGGTGATGCCCCTCCCCGAGTCCCTCCTGGCGGCCGCGGGCTTGACCCTCCTCGCCGTGACGATCTCGTTTTGCGCGTTTGTCCACACTCCGCAGGACCCTCACCCCGCTCTGGGTGGTGTCCCAGCCTTCGGTCTCGCTGCGCTCTGCTTCCTGCTGATCGCCCTCAGTCCCTTGATCGGTGGTCTCTCCGGTCTGGCCTTCGCGGCCTTGATCGGCTTGACCCCTGGCCTGCTGAGCCGCGCGCAGTGGACCGCTCTTCCGTGGGTGACTCCAGCACTGCTCCCAGGGCTGCTCGGGATGTTGACCCTTCTGTGCTTCATCACAGGAGCCACGCTCAATCTGGGCGCCGGCGCACTTGCCGCCGCACTTTTCCTCTTGTTTGCTCTTGCCCGCCCCGCGCGTCACACCCCACTCACTTCCCCCGTCAAGGACCTGTCATGACCACATTGCCGGACTCCGCTACTGCCCAATACATCACTCCGTTCCTGGCCGCCCTCGCCCAGTACGGCCACAACACCACTAGCCTCCAGCAATTCGGCCTCTCCCCTCTTGCCCTCGCCCGCAGGCAAGGCATCCCCGAGGGTCATCTCACCGGTGCCCTCCAGATCGCTGGCTACCCCATCGCCGAGCACCCCCAACCCGCTGCGGATGTGCCTGCCGACCTCAATCTCTACGTCGGCATCTGCGACGCCGTCGAGGCCTGGGCCGCGCGGGACCCTTTCGATCACGCCGTCGAAGAGTACATCCAGGGCATCGCGGCGTACGCGCCCCTCGCCCCACCCACCCCACTGCCCCACGCCAGCCCCCTCGCCAGCACGACCAATGAGCAGCGCCCCATGCGGACCGTCCTCGACGCCCTCTATCGGCTGGGCGTCGGGAACCTCACGCCGGAAGAACTGACCATGATGTCCTATCAGGACGTTCTCCTCGACACCGGCCGCATCACTCCCGTCGATCTCGCCAAGGCCTACGCGCTGTTCTCAGGTGCGGCGTACATCGACACCCAGGGCAACCCCCCGCACGCCAACGTCCGCAACGACATCAGTGCCCACATCATCACCAGCTTCAAAATCGTCCCGCACTCCAGAACCGGCAACGTCCTCACTGTTCTGCAAAGTGACCCTACTGACCCGTACCCCATCCAGGTCATCGAGGACGAACTTCAGGCCAAAGGCCTTCAGGTCGTCGCGGCCGTCACTACACCGCAGGCCATCGACCAGCTCATCCTCAGCCTCTACCATCGGAGCGCCCAGGAAGAGCGCCTCGAGAAAGCCGCCATCACGCGCCGACAGGATGCACAAGGCCAGTCCACCGAGACCCTGGGCGCCGATCTGGACAGCCCCGCACGCGACCGCATCATCAGTGCCCTGCAGGAAGCCGCCGCCAACAGCGCCAGCGATCTTCACTTGCAGCCCGAACGAGACGGCCTCCAGATCCGCGAGCGCCTCTATGGCAACCTGATCCTGCGCGGCACCATCCCTAAAGAACTCCGCGCCCAGGCCATCAACGCCGTCAAAATCATGGCGCAGATGAACCTACAACTGCGCATCCCGCAGGACAACCGCATCAACATCCCCATCCAGTACAACGGCAAGACCCAGGAACTGCGCCTGCGCGTCTCGACGACCCCCCAGATGCACGGCGAAAACATTGTCCTGCGACTTCTTCAGGACGTGGAGGAGCTCCCCACCCTCGAACAGAGCGCCTTCACGCCGGCCAACCTCGCCCTGATCCAGGAGGCCCTGACCGCTTCCAACGGCATGATCCTCGTCACCGGTCCCACCGGCAGCGGCAAGACCACCCTGATGCACAGTGCCCTGCGCACCCTCAACGACCCCGCCCTCAAGATCGCCACGATTGAAAACCCCATCGAGTACGAGCAGCCCGGCATGGTGCAAACCGAGATCCGGCGCAGTGAAGACCCTCTGCAGGACTTGAGTTTCGCGCTCGTGCTCCGCGCCACCCTCCGGCAGGACCCGGACATCATCTTCGTCGGCGAAATCCGCGACGAGGAAACCGCCGAGATCAGCATGTCCGCCGCCCAGACCGGCCACCTGCTGCTCAGCACCCTCCACACCAACAGCGCTATCGGCACGATCACCCGTCTCAAGGATCTGGGTATCCCGTCCTATCTCATCGCCGAGAACCTACGGCTGGTCGTCTCCCAGCGTCTGGTCGGGCAGCCCTGCCCGGATTGCAGCGTCGAAGAACCCCTGCCCCAGCAGTACGTCCTGCCGGGCATGGTCAACCCCACCATGCTGCGGGGCACCGGCCTCCGCGACGGGCACAAGTGCCCCCGCTGCGACGGCAACGGCGACTACAAGCGCATCGCCATCCACGAAGTCCTGGCCATGACGCCCGAACTCCGCCAGGCCATCATCGAGGACAACCCCACCGTTATCGAGCGCATCGCCAGAGAGCAGGGCATGGTCTCCCTGCATCACGACGCCCTGCATAAGGTGGCCGCCCACCAGGCGAACCTCCGGAGCGTGCTCCGCAGTACCCGCTAACCCACACCCGTCTGGGTGGTCCTGTCCCCTTCCTTCTCGCTTTTGACTCGCTCCCGAGGTTTCGCATGTCCCTAGCCACGTCGTCCCCCGTTTCCCCCGATGTCATCCACCGCTTGCTCGACGACCTCACCGACTCCGGTGCCAGTGACATCAAACTCGTGACCGGTCAGCATCCCCTCGCCAACATCATGGGCGCCTGGCGAGCGCAGAAGCAGTACGACATCCTCAGCGGTGATACCGTCACCCACCTCCACGGCAAGATCTGCCGCAACGTCCGGTACAAGACCATCCCCGAGGAAGGCGTCTGGGACGCGGATTACCGCACCAGCACCGCCAACTACAACTTCCGGGTCTCTGGCGGCAAAGAGAACGGCCGGCCGTATCTTGTGCTGCGTCCCCTCCCCCGCGAAATCCCCACCTTCGACAAGCTCCGCCTCTTGGACGACACCCTCGACGAGGTACCCGGGCACACCACGCACCTCACGACCGGCCTCGAGTACGCGATGAGGCAGAAGCGCGGTCTTGTCCTCGTCACTGGCCCCACCGGCAGCGGAAAGTCCACCACGCTCGCGAGCTGTGTCAAGGTGCGGATCACAGTGGAGAACGTGGTCTGCAAGCTGAAGAAGTTCCGCGTGTGGCGGGCCTGGTCAATCTCCGGGCGCTGAACCGCGCGCCCCAGTTCGCCTGAATCACCAGAACACTGAGCGGGGGAGGCGCTGCCTCCCCCGCTCAACTCACATTCCAACTACGCAATCGGTCTTCAAACGTACAGTCACCTTCCCGATGTACCGGTGCTAGTTCGTTCGGTTGGTCGGGTCCGACCGGTGCTAGTTCGTTCGGTTACCGGTGCTAGTTCGTTCGGTTGGTCGGGTCCGACCGGTGCTAGTTCGTTCGGTTACCGGTGCTAGTTCGTTCGATTGGTCGGACCCGACCGGTGCTAGTTCGTTCAGTTACCGGTGCTAGTTCGTTCGACTGGTCGGACCCGACCGGTGCTAGTTCGTTCGGTTACCGGTGCTAGTTCGTTCGGTTACCGGTGCTAGTTCGTTCGATTGGGTCCAAAAACATCGTGTAGGACATCGTTTTCAAAACTTCCTTGTTGTTGCAACATTTATCTTTATTAGTTAGTTTTAAAACATATGCAACAGACAGAGGTAGAGGACCAGTCTACCCGTAGGACCGAGACGCCACCCCAATCGCATCTAACGTCAAGACATGGGTACACTCGGAGTATGGGTCAGGAAAACCAGGAGCTGCAGCAGATGAAGCGGTGGGGTCTGGAGGAGAGAACTCAGGAGTTGCACCTGCATAAGACGAAAAAAGCGCTCCCAGACGCGAGAGTCTGGGAGTGTCGAAGTCACAGCCTCTCTGGGAGCGTGCCCGCATTCT
>NZ_LMOM01000059.1 GCF_001424185.1 Deinococcus sp. Leaf326
AGAATGCGGGCACGCTCCCAGAGAGGCTGTGACTTCGACACTCCCAGACTCTCGCGTCTGGGAGCGCTTTTTTCGTCTTATGCAGGTGCAACTCCTGAGCTTCCCCTGGCTTTACGCGCTGACGCTCTTATCTACAGAAGCCTGGGGCAGTCCCACGTAGCTCAGCTCACGCGATCGTCGGCCATAATAGGCGGCGTCGCCGAAGGTACTTCGCCCTTCGGGGGATGAAGGCTTGTCACCTAGCCGGGATCGACTGGAGCAGATTGGCTTTCCAGAGCCACCCTGCCGGTCGTAGCGGGACGACTGGCCAGGGGGTCGATGTCGGGGGTATCCTTGTCCACGCTATCCACCAGAATATCGAGCATGCCGTGATCGCGCGCGGCCTGCACGGCCCTGTGGGTGACGATCTCGCCAATATTCAGAAGGACACTGTCATCCGGCGCGAGGATGACGCGGGTCACCGGACGGCCCAGCGCTTCCCGGACCTGACGCTCCCGGATCTCCTGCTGCTGCTGTTCAAGGGCCTGCTCGGCCTGTTCACGTTTGTCGTCCAGCCAGTGCCGGGCGCGGTCGAGTAGGTTGCCAGCACTCTCGCTCACGTGCCCGACACTCTGGCCCACGGCACTCACGTTCCCCGTACCAAGCCCAGTTCCACCCTTCGCCGCGTCCACCAGAGCCTGTTGCACCCCAAGGCGCTCTGCACGTTCGAGGATGGCCGGCGTGACGATCTGTCCCGTCGCCGCGACCAGACTGCCACCCGGGGCACGCACATCGGTTTTCACGCGGCGGCCCAGAGCGGCTTCCGGGCTCTGAGAGTCGGGCGACTGGCGCAGACCGTTCATGGAGTCCTGAATCGCCCCCCCCGTCGCCGTGGCCGTCAGGGCGGCCAGACGGCCCGCCTGCTCGGCCCGTTCGGCCTGGACACGGGTGATCGTTGCCCCGGCAGACACGATGACTTCGCCCGTCTCAGTGGTGACTTCACTTCTGGCCGTCTTGCCGACGACGTACGCCTTCTGACGTTCGGCGGTCGCGCCGCGCACGTCTTCGTAGGTCTCTTGTACGCGGTCCCGGGCGCCGCCGTACGAGTCGGCGAGGGCACCGCCCGTCGCAGCGGTGGCGAGCGCGACGAGCTTGCCAGCAGCCTCGGCCTCCTCAGCATGCGCTCCCGTGATCGTCTCACCCCGGGCGACAATCACGTGCCCGTCGGCAGTGGTGATGTCGCCGCCCGCGGTCTTGCCAACCACATATTCCTTCTGACGTTCACGGGTCGCCTCCGCGATGTTTTCGTAGGCGCCCTGCACATTGTCGGCAGCGTTCTGATACGCCTCACTGATGCTCTGCCCAGCACTATTCAGAGCCCCTTTGAGGCCGCCCTCCTCCTGTTCCTCCATGGCCTGCGCGACCGTGACGGGCACGATGGCGGTACCCGTACCAATCTGTATACGCTCCGGGGCGGGCACAAAGGAACGGCCGTTGCTCAGGTCGGAGAATAGTCCCCCGGTCGCCTCATAGCCCTCCACACGGCCAGTCTCCTCGTCGAAAAAGACGTCGGCAATGCGGCCCAGGTTCTGTCCGTCGGTCGTCAGGAGGGTCAGACCCGCCAGACTGATCTTGTTGTCCAACGCTTCCTGAAGGCGGCGGTCCTCACGGGTGGTGCTGACCTCTTCAGGAGAGCCGATCATGACAGCGTCCTCACCGATGCTGTGAATACGGTTGAATGGCACGACCTTTGCGGTACTAAACCAGCCTCCCTCGTCCACGAGCAGCCCCAGGACCTCGTTGGCCTGACGGTCGAAGATGATGTCGTATACGCGCTCGACTTTCTCGCCGGTGCTGAGGGCGACGATGCTGCGGTTCAGAACGTCTTTACCTTTGATCATAGGAACTCCGGCGGGCACCAAAAGCCCGGATGAAAGAGATTGCATGGGAAGGGGTCAGTAAAACCGGGATATGGGGGATGCAGTACGGCAACCAAGTCTGGTTAATCGTCGAGTCCCGAGATCTGGGTCGCCCCGAGCCCGACGAGCTATCAAGCGCAGCTTCAGGCCAGACGGGGCGGGAGTGAAACAGACACTCCCCAGCCCTAGGGCAACGACTGGGCTTCGGCACTGGGCCGGGCAGTCACCTGCTGGCGGTCGTGTTCCTCCACCCCGACCGGGGCGAGGGCGCGCGCAAGGAGAGCCGCCAGCGCGCCGGCGACCAGCGGCGCCGCGAAGTAGACGAGATTGGCAAGAAGCGATCCCTTCAGCAGGTCTCCTGTTAGGAGAACGAGTGCGATGGCGGGGTTGAGAACGCCGCCGCTGCTCGGACCGGCGATGGCGATTCCCACCGTTAGGGCGAGACCGATGGCCAGCGCACTCGCTGTGGGAGCAGCCTTCGCCATCACGATCCGGACGACCACGAACACGAGCAGCGCCGTGCCGAGCGACTCGAACCACACGGCGTTGGCGTGAGACCCCGCAACCGGAAGCCGGCGGTCGACGAGTTGGCCAAATCCCAGGGCCAGGAATGCCCCAAGCACCTGAGCGACGAAGTACACGAGGCCTTCTCGCCAGGGAAAAAGGCGGGCGACCACGAGACCGAGGGTGACGGCCGGGTTGAGATGCGAACCCGAGACCTGCCCCAGAGCGATAACCATGACCAGAAGTACGGCGCCGACAAGAGCGAAGGTCAGACCTGAAGGCGAGAGGAGGGCGGCCACGACGAGAAAGAAGGTGCCTACGACCTCGGCAACGAAGCGCCGGGATAGATTGGGAGCACTGATCATGCTCTAACTCCTGGCCCGGACATCACAGGGGCCCGTGAGAGAGAGCACTGACTCAGCCATTGGGCCGGAACAGACGCAGAAGTTCGCCGATGGAGCGCACAAAGCCCAGATGAACGACGTTGAAGTATTCTAGGGCCAGCACGATACCGATCAAGACGAGAACGGCGACAACGATCCACAGCCAGGTGAGCTTGCTCTGCGGTTTGTTCAGACGGGTCATAGGACACTCCTCAGTAGGAAGAAAAAAGGCTCAGGAACGGCGCAGATCGCTACGGACATCGTCGGCGGCACGCTGCACGTTCTGCTTCAGGTCCTGCAGGCCATCCCTGGCCTGGTCCTTCAGGTCGCTGAGCTTGTCTCCGGTCTGGTCGGCAGCCTTCCCGGCGCTACGGTGCAGGTCGTTGCCGACACGCTGGGCGTCGCGTTTGAGATCGTGGGCCCCGTCTGTGGCCTGGTCCTTCAGGTCGCGCAACTTGTCGCCTGCCTGATCCGCCGCCTTCTCGCCCGCACGACGCAGTTCCTGGCCCGCGTCCCGTAGCGCTGCTCTGGGATCTTCCCCTTGCAGCACGTCCTGCGCCGCATCCTTCGCCGCGTCCCCAGCCCGCGCCAGGTTCCCTTCGATCCCGGGAATGAACCCCTTCACCACGCCCTGTACCTGCTCGCGGAAGCCCGGACTACTCCGGTACAGCGCGTAGGCTCCGCCGGCCAGCAGAATCAGGCCCCAGGGAAACCCGCCCCCGGAGCGTTCATGCCGGAGGCGCTCGACCTGCGCTTCGAGGCGGTGCAGGTCCTTCTGCTGCCGGGCGAGCGTGGCGGCGAGGGTGGCCTGGGTCTTGAGGGCGCCCTTGGCAGCACCGACCGTCAGTCGGTGCTGGAGGTGGTGCTGGGCCTGGTGAACGCTGTCCTGAAGGTCGTGCAACTGCTCGCTGAGCTGACTCATCTTGGGCTCTCCTTTATAATCTCTGGAAATCTGAAATTTCCGCAGTAAGGCGAAAAGGCCTCCGACAACGGAGGACTCTGGCGGGGGAGGGACGGGGTCTGTGGGGTGAAAGCTGCCGGCGACCGCCGACTGCTCGGTAACTGACCGCTGTTTCAGCTTGTGGCCTGATACCGGCTGCACCTTGAGAGGTGGATAAAGCCTCTTCATGCGCCCGACTCCTTCAATGTCGAATAAAGAACCTGTATTCATTTGCGGTTCACGCAGGAGGTGCGCCCCACTCAGCGGCGCAGACAAGGACAGCCAAACCTGGGAAAATCAGCGTTTGCCTCCGATCAAAGACAGTCGATGCCGACGCAAGTTGACCGAAAGGGTGAAACGAAACTGGCCTTCCAGTACGCCTGGGCTGTCCATCGGTGAAGACCCCTCCTCACCAAACAGGGCAGAAGACAGGAGCTATGAACATCAACTTAACGGTAGTCCAGACCGCGACAAGACACCGACTCCCTGCACCGTGCGGTCCTTCCTCCTGACCTGACAGGCCAACTTCAGGAACGCGGCCAAGCAAAAGAGCCTGGAGATTACGGCCGGGTAATGGGCCTCTTCCTAGACTGCTGCCGTACCCCGCAGCCAGAGCCACAGAGCCACGTTGCCAGGGGCCGCAATCCCACCGCCCTCAGGGCGAGTGATCCCCCGCCCTGAACCGGCCTGGAGAGCGATGTCCCACGATCCGACAGCCCAGACCCTGCTCGCCCTGGAGCTCTGCTGCCGTAGCCTCGCCCAGCGAATCCTGCTGATCCGGGAGCTCCAGAAACTTCAGTTCCTCGTTCCGGACCTGGGCACGCCGCCTGGCGATCCCCTCTCGTCCACCTGTCTTCAGGAGATCCAGCGTCACCTGAGCGAACTCCCTGATCTGGAACATCGCTTTTACGAGGCGTGTGAAGAACACACTCGGTGTCGTGCCGCAGCTTCAGCCACCCACGCTCCTAACGGCGTCAGACCGAATGTACCCCACACTTCTCTCCAAGAACTGATTTCTTCCAGCCAGGACCGGGCAGCCCCCGCCCTGGTGGACGCCGACGCCTGAGAGCAGCTCCGCAACCCTGGACCCCTGTCCCGGCATCAGCCACTCTTGCTTCTGAACGGAAGCCTCAGCTTAGTTGGGACTTTCGTTCGAACCCTCGGGGTTCCCGTCCCAACGCATGGCGTAGCGGAGATCGTCGCCGGCGCAGATTTCAAAACCATGACGGACATACAGGTGAAGGGCGGAATTGTCCTTGGCCACCTGAAGCCGTATGTCGCAGGACGCTGCTCGGGCACGGGTCTGAAGGGTCTGGAGGACCGCCCCACCGATCCCCCGCCCTCGCCAGTCCGGCAGGAGACTGAAGTCCACCAAGACCAGATCGGCCTCCAACCTCGCCGTCAGGAGTGGATACTGCGCACCATAGCCCCGGCGCTGCGCTTGAAACTGAAGTTCAAGCAGAGGCTCCCGCATTGCATCGGGAAAGCTCTGGAGGTCCTGACGAACCGAGCCATACAGGAGCCGGAGGAAAGACAGGTCTCCTTCCTCCGCGTCCCGCAGGGTCCAGGGCAGGCGCTCAACCATGCAGGAACGTGTTCTGCCATCCGCTGCGGGGGGCCTCCTGGGTCTGGGCGAGCGGCCGCTGCAGGCTGCCAGAAGGGATGAGATTGGCCGGGAGTTCCGACATTTCAGAAGCCCTGGTCGCTGGAGAGCTGTAGGTGCAACACATTACGGACGCGTGGGATAGATCCCCTGCAGTGCGATAATAAAGTTGATCACCTGAAAGGGGGGCAAGTTGTTGTGTGCCTGACCCTCACCCGTAGTCTCGACCGCAGCCGACGCCATGGGGCTGATCGAGAGGGCAGGTCCGTACACCGCACCCTCACTGCTCCGGGCCAGCACCTTTCCAGTAGGACTGCTGCTCTCGCCGATATCACTGGCTGCACGCACAAAGTGCATGTGAGACGCCATCTGCTGAGTATTGAGTGCCACCGAGGATTCACCACCAGCCCCCCCCAGGAAGTAAGCGGAGCGGCCTGGTCCCTGCCCTTGCTGGATAGGCGTGCGCCCACGTAGATCGGGTAGAGCAAACGTGGAGCGGCCATCTCCACCGTAGGTTACGCCCAGCAGTGAGAACAGAGCCGTGTTCTGCTGGACACTGAGCAGTTGTCCGTAGCAAAGCGCCCAGTTTTGAGGTGCATAGTTGCCTGAAAACATTCGAATCTCACCAAGAAAAGCGTCCATGTCTTCTCCTCTCTAGTTTTGTGTCACGACTGCTTCGTTGCTGAGGGCAAGTCAGGCGGGGCTCGGGTAGATGCCGTACAGCGAGATGATGAAATTGACGGGCAGGTAGGGCGACCGGTTCTCGTGGGGCTGAGTTCCACCCGTCATCCCTAAAGCTGAGGAGAGCAGGGAAACATTCGGATCGTCATCCAGATACAGTGAGGTCGCTGTGGTCTGCGCCAACGTTCCACCCGCAGACTTCGCCGTCGTCGCTGGAGCGGCTGTGGCCTTCAAAGCGTGGGTATGGGCCGGCAGCTGCTCTGGGTTCAGGGTCACATTTTCGCTCCCACCGGACTGCCCTAACGCCATGCTCGCACCAGACAGCACACCTTGGTTGACCGGCCACCGGCCCCGGAGGTCGGGGACGCCGAAAGTATTCAGACCGTCTCCTCCGTAGGTCGTGCCCAACAGGTTGTACAGCGTCGCGTTGTCACTGATCGACAAGAGACTGCCATCGCACAGTTGCCACCCTTCAGGCGCGAAGTTCCCACCGAACATCCGAATTTCACCGATATAGGGATCACTCATTTCAGGACCTCTGAGGGAAGATGCCCACCAGGGCGATCATGAAGTTGATGACGAGGTAGGGCGGCATGTTCTCGTGCCCCTGGCCACTCCCCGCGAACGAGACGCTCTCAGGAGAAAGCGAAACATCTGTCCCCGCACCGTACACATTCCCAGCTGTTGGAGCGGCCAGGAGGTTGTTCGCCGGTCCAAGGGCTGCTGCGGCTCCGGTACTGCCGGTCAGAACATGACTGTGCGAAGGCATTTCCGGGGTCGTCAAGGCGTGGACGGCTTCTTCACCCGTTTGCCCTAGCGCGTAAGGTGCTGTCCCCATTCCCAGCGGCACACGTGTCTGAAGATTGGGCAGAGCGAACGTTGTGACCCCGTTACCGCCGTAAGTCGTCCCCACGACGGATGAACTTCGTCACTCATGGTGTTCTCCTCGGGCAAAAAGCCGGAGAAAGGCTTTCCGTAGACGGGGGCTGACGCCACCAAATTCAGGGGCAGGAATTGACAAGGTAGGCCGCCCCAGTCTCACCGGCCGCGCCGGCCGTGCGGACCTGACAGATCCTGCGCAGGGTCGTTCCTGCTGGGCCCGCCGTGAGGGTGGTGCCCGGCAATACGTTGAGAACGGTGGCGCCTACAGCGGAGGCGCGGGTGCTGACCCCGGTGTTGCCGAGCGCCTGCTCCTCCAGAGACTGGGTGACGGCGGTCACGCTGTCCTCAATGACCAGAAAGCTCATGCGGAAGGCCCACGGATCGGCGGCCGNCTGACCCCGGTGTTGCCGAGCGCCTGCTCCTCCAGAGACTGGGTGACGGCGGTCACGCTGTCCTCAATGACCAGAAAGCTCATGCGGAAGGCCCACGGATCGGCGGCCGAGGTAGCCTGCAGGGGCAGCTTGACCGAGAGGGTGACCCGGCCGCTGTAGACCCCTGCGGCCGGACTGGCCGGGAGGGTCCGGCTGCCCGCCGGGGTATGCACGGTGAAGCCGTAGGGCAGAACGGTCGTCACCCCCAGGGCCTGGTAGGTGGTGGGCGCGCCGTTTCTGGAGAAATTGGCCGGCAGGACGTCGTTCTCCGAGAACACCTGCAGGTCTTCTCCCCCCGGGGAAAGCACCGGCTGGG
>NZ_LMOM01000060.1 GCF_001424185.1 Deinococcus sp. Leaf326
CGAGCGCCGTCATTCGGCGCTCGGCTACGCTACGCCCTGGTCTACACTCACGTCATCGGCGAACGCTCGCAACGCCGCTTGAAGTCAAACCTGGAGCATTACCGGTAGACGCGCGCCCCAGCAAATCCCCGGACACCTGATGTACTGATCGTATTTTCGTCAGTGGGCGGACCAAGAATGGGCACTTCATCCTCGACGTCTACGTCCGTACGAGCGATGTGGTAGACGCTCATCTGTTCACCGAAGGGGAAACCCGTACCAGCGTGGATGCTACTCACCCAGCCTTCGAAGCTGTCTTCACTGGAGGGCGCTTCCGCCCAGCGGGCCTCGGCCCACGTGAACTGAGGATCAGTCTGCTGAATCGCCTGCCGCTGGTGAAACGTCACGAGGCGAAGGCCCATGTCGCGGGCCGTCAGATAGTCCAGAAGGAACTCCTGCGCAACCTCCAGCCGGGCAGGTGAGCCGTCGGCGTCCCGCAGCAGGCGCGCGGCCTCCCGATAGCCTTCACGCGGCGCGACCCACCGGTCGTCTTCGCGGCGCAGCTGCAATGTCAGGGTGAAGTCCTGATGCAGATGCCACTCGGCGGGCCAACTCCCGATCTGCTCAGCCTCGAGCACTAAGGGAACGATATGGCCGGGGGTGGTGGGATCTTCCAGGGGCCGCTGGTCACTAGGGACATACTTGCCTTGGTGAACATATCCGCGGGTGACAGCACTCTGGCCCAGGTCCATCCACTGCTGGGTGAGCGCTTCAGTCCGAGCGGCGGTGGGATAGAGGGCACTTCCAACCGCGTAATATTCCTCCTCGAAGCCGGGGCGGCCACTGATGCCTGTGGCGCTCAATTCGCTCGCTCGGAGGGCCACCCAGGGAGAGCGCTGATACGACGCCTTGCGCCGATCACGGAACTCGAACCACGCTTGGTCTCTGGGCATGTGACTGAGTGTAAGGTTCTGGGCTCCTGCTCTCTGTGACTGGTGATCAGGTACGTGGAAGACACGCTGCCTTCTTCCCACCTGCCGCCTATCCTGTGCCCATGCTCCAGGCTTACGCCATTGCCACGCACCTCTCGACGGGTGAGGTCACCCGGACCCTCGGTCCTTTCAAGACCCTGCACGCCGCGCGCGCGGCGGTCGTCGAAGTGGTGGGCCAGGTCCTGATCTGGGAACGCCAAGGCCCAGGCCAATTCGTCGCTGAGAAATACCCGTTGCTCTGGCGGGTCGAAGAACGCTCCAACACCCAGCCCTAAGCGCCGCTCCTGCTCTAGGTGCTGAACTTGGACCGCATCAACAACTACCCCCTGCCGCACTTGGACAGGGGGGACGCTGAAGAGCAGCGGGGTCAATCATCACCTCTTGAAGGGCGCGTCACCCGCATCATGGGCGGCAGCACACATCCCGGGCATGGGTTATCACTCGCGGCCGGTATAGGGGTTACGCTCAGCACCCTGCACAGGGACGATCATTCCTCACCGGGGCACGATCAAAACACCCTGGGCACGGGACACGCTTGCAAACGAGAATTGGGCGCTCAATCGTCATGGCAGTTCTCCTTGAGGATGAAAGAATCGGGAACGGAGTCACCACCATAGAGTATTCGTCCCTCCCCACTGTCCTGAAGGTGACACGACACCTCTTTTGCGTGTACGCCGCGCTCTTCGTCCCAGTAGGCTGAGCCTATGACCCCCGACCTGACTGCGCCCTACGACATTCTGATCATTGGTGGAGGCTTTGCCGGTTTCAGTGCAGCTCTCTACACCGCGCGTGGGATGCGGCGGGGAATCCTCTGTACGGCCGGTCCGAGCCGGAATGCAGTGGCCTCGCATACGCATGGTTTCCTGGGGCACGACGGCGCCAACCCTACACAGCTGCTCCAGATTGCCCGTGACCAACTCGCGCCCTACAACTTCCCCGTTATCGAATCCAAGGTGATCGAGTTGACTGGGGAGGACAACGCCTTCATTGCCCGCCTTGAGAACGGTCAGACGATCCAGGCGCGCAAGATCATTTTGGCGACAGGGGTGCAGGACATCCTCCCTCCTATTCCGGGTCTCCAGGAAGAGTGGGGGCGAGGGGTGCAGCACTGCCCCTACTGCTATGGATGGGAGGTACGCGATCAACCGCTGGCGTTGTATCAGCCGGGTCTGACTGGCCCGGATGGAATCTGGACCATTTTGTACCACCAGAAATTGTCACGTGACCTCCTGGTTTGCGGGAATGGACCACAGGGCTTCACGCAGGAGCAGCGGCAACAACTGCAGGGTGTCGGCGTAACCTTGATCGACAGTGCGCTTGAGCGCGTTGAGGGAACGTCTGATGGGATTCGGTTGTATTTTGCAGATGGTACGAGTTTAGAGCGGACAGTGCTCTATACACATGGGGAGCGAAAGCTGAACGCGGAACTCGCAATGTCATTAGGCTGTGAGATGACAGCTGCGGGAATTACTGTGACTCATAACAATCAGAAGACCACTGTGCCAGGAGTTTTCGCAGCTGGAGATGTAAGTACAGGAAATCAGGTGGCATTTGCAGTAGCGGGTGGGGCGCGAGCGTCTATGTTTGCAGCGTTCGATGTTCTTAGTGAAAATATGCCTGTATGGGCGCGAGAGTAAATCTTAGTCAGAAGGTCATTCAACTACAGGATGGTAGAATTTAATTCTACCGTATTTTTCTATAAGTTGATTATAGTTGTCTCGTATGTTCGCATCAGCGTTGTCGTCTTCTGAGTAAGGTTTAGGGGGTAGGCCTCTTGACCATTCAGGCAGCTGAGTAGACACATATACGGGAGGTGGATATAAGGGGTCTGAAGCTGAAAATTGGTCTCCTGTAATATCTATGTGTAGGTCTTCGACAATAACCCAGGCGTGGGAAAAATATCTAGATTCCGAGCAAACGGTGACAATACGAGCATCAAATCCTTCGTGTCGAAGAGCCCAAAAAAGTATCGTTGAGGCAGCGCTACAAGCGGCTTGCGGAAACCATTTAAATTGTATATCAAGCTTTTCATGTTCTTTTTCTAAGATGACACGCCAATGTTCTGCTATTTTCTTGATTTGATCTGTTTTGCTAGCAAAAGACTTTTTCTCGCTCATTTGGTCATCCTTATCTCAGTGTAGCCTAGCTTCGAAGGACACCTCTACTGCTCCTTCGACGCTTTTGAGCTGGCGTGGGCGCTATAGATCCCTGAATTAGTAGGAGACGATCTGGTGGTCCTGTACGAGTAATCGGACCGAGACTGTTAGGGAGCCAGGTAGATCGAGTAACTTAGGATATGCCAATTCGCGAGGGAGAACTAACGGCTGCCAACTTTTTGGAGACTGCCCCAGAGACAGCAATATTTATTAACATTCGTGAGCAGCGTGAGCTAGAGCCGCAGGATATCGCCAAGATGGCGCTTCGTCCGCTTCCTACATATCTCCCAGAATCGGTTCTTTTCTTCCTGCGGCGAGGAGTAGCCACTGCTGCATATAGTGGATTTTACTATCCTTTGGTTACAGTTGCTTTAGGTCAACTTGGTCTTGCTGTGGAAGAAGCAATCCGAGTATATGCAAAACAGCATGACATTACTACACAGAGAAGAAATGGAAAATTTAAAGGACTTCATGAGCTTCTTGTTGAGTTAGGAAAATCTAGCAAACTCACACCTGAGCAGCAGAGTAGTTGGCAGCGAATGAAAGCGATTCGTAATTTAATCGCGCATCCAGATGGTCAGATGATTGCCTCATTTGCTATGTTTTTTGATCCATTGGAAGAGTTAATTGATGAACTAGTCCTGTTGTTCCCTGAACACCCGGAAGTAAAGTGATGCTTTATCCTAGAACTATGACTCAACACTTGACTGTAACTCCTGTGGCTCCAGCCAACGCGCAGCTCGATGTGGCCTTATATGGCGGAACGTACCGCGTCACCGGTACTGTGGCCGGCACGCAGGTCTTCTGGTTCGACCTCAGCCCGACCTATGCCGCGCCCTTCGACCAGGTGGTCGAGGCGGCGGTACGCGGTGAGGATGCCAGCATGACGGCAAAGGTGTGGCGTGCGGGATTGAGCAGTGCGGCCGGGGTACTGACGGTGCACGCGGAGGGGCAGGGTGAGGGTGCGGGGCGGATGGACTGGACGTTGGGTCCGGAGGCGGCGGTGGCGTTGAAGGGGTGGATCAAGCGGTGAGGCGGAGCTCTGGCCTATGCCGGGGCAGTGGGTGGCTTGTCTTGCCTAACGTGAATTAGGTAAGACAAGCAGACCATACTCAGGTAGACTCAACGCAATCTCCTCTCCGCCCTGCAAATCCCACTCCAACCCAGTCAACCCTTCTCTACATTGAGCACAGATGACCCCATCGCTCCTTCGCGTCCGACACCTCCCTCTTCTCACCTTTCTTGTCGGTGCGCTGAGCAGCTGCGCCCCCACCCTATGGACTTCCCACGACATCACTGGAAGGATTTTCAACGCCCCCGCTCCCGCTGACATCGAGATCGAACTCGTTGAGACCGGGACGGGAAACAAAATCTCCCCGAACGGGAGCGAAACTGCCCACGTTGACGGTTTTCCCATGCTCTATGGCTTGGACTTCCCTGGGTATCTCCGGCAAGGCGGCGGTACCTTCCAAGTCATCGCTTACTTGGATAGAAATCAGAATCACGTCCGTGATCCCGGGGAAGCTTCTGCACGCTCCCAGCGCATGAGCATTGAGATAGGTGCACCTGGCCGCCAGCCCACGGCCACCGCTGTGCGCGCCGGGCTGAACGGAGTGGTGAACGGAAAAGCAGTCTCATGGGGTCAAGTGCAGGGGTATGATTTGAGATTCTAACAAAAGTGAATGTCTATTGCGCTGTAAAAATAGAGGAGATTATATATGGCAAAAAAACCGAAGAAAGCAAAGGCGCCAGTTGATCACATAGCTGATTTCTTAACTCATAAAAGATTAAAGCCGGGGGATAAGGTTTTAGCTGGTCAAATGCTTTCAGATAGACCACAGCTTACCGCAGAAGAACTTCGGAACTTACCTGCTCGGCTAAATCTCCTAAAAATTGATTTGGGTGATTTTAAACGTATAAAAAGAAAAATGGCTAGATCTAATCCTATTTTAGCTAGAGGGTTTATAAATCATTTGCTTATCAAAAATCCTAGAGCGAAAATATTCACAGGTAGCATCAATGAATACGATAGGTTGCCTCAAGAAATAGATGGCCACCTAAAAAAACATGCGGATTTTAAAGACACTGTTCTATACTTTCCATTTTACAGTAAAACCTATGCATATAAGTTTCCACACCATTTATTGCACCCTGGGTGTGTAGTTCATATTGCATGGGTAGGATATAAAGGCTATATACGTTTAAGCGATAAGCCATTTAGGCATAGCCAGTCATTTTCCGTGATCGGTGGACGGCCAGATGTTGAAGTTATGCTAAGGCATAGACTACCTTTTAGTTTCATTAGAAATCTAACATTAGAACTACTCTCATTACTCACTGGAAAAATATCACAAAAGGAAATTAAAAATAGTATTAATAAACAGGTAAAAGATTTTAGGGTGGAAGATTTATATATTGATGAAAAAGAGGAATCCAGTCCCATAGGAGTGATAAATTCTGTGGTCAAAAGGCTTGACTTGTGCGAAAAGCTGTCAGCTGAGGCTACAACTCAGATCATTGGTGCTCATCAGCTTTCTCTAGTAATATATCTATACCTTACTTGTTTTGACCTACTAGGACAGCCTAATGATTGGATGACATTCGATAGCTGGATTAATGCCAAAAAATTAAAAATTATTGAAGAGAAAGACTCTATAATTAAAGGCTTGCCGGAAAATGCTGATTACATTTTAGCTACTCAGGCATTGGTAAAGGGATATAATCAAATTTATGGAGTGAAAAGCTCTTTCTATAACTTTATGGATAATGTACTTACAGATGAGGCAAGGGAAAAACTATTAGCTAGCATTAGATATACTTCTATTTTAAATTCTTCTCCAGATAAGAGAATAAAAGTATTTGATGAGTTCAGAAAAAAAGAGTACCTTCTTAAAGTTAGGAATAGCTATACGCATAAAGCGCGTTTTCAAGCTGGCCTGACCATTCCTTTTCCAAAATTTGATGCAAAAGAAGAATTTGCACCTATGTTTATCGACTATGGGCAATTTATGGATAAAAAAGAGCTGACTCAAATTGGGTTGAGTCAATGGCCCAGCACTTTACGAGAAACTGTCTTGGTAGGGTTGGCTGAGTATATAAGGAAACTATCCAATCAAAAATAGTCAGATCTTTTAATTTGAGCTATCCTAATTACGTGACCCTCACATATTATTATGGCGATCTGTTTACCCAGACCCGTGAGTGGACGAATCTGCACGACGAGGAACTGCGCCGCCGCGCCGTGAAGGCCTCTGCCGATAAGGACGTCGACGCTCTGGTCTCCCTTACGACGGCCTACCTCGCGCATCAAGGTGGCAGTGGGGTCCTGACCAGTCCCCGCACCGTCGAGGCCTACGCCCTGGGCACCCGGCAGTTCATCGAGTACGCCACGGCTCAGGCGCTCAGCCTGCTCCGGCCGGGTCGCCACGATGCACAGGGGTACATCAACGCTCTCCTTGCTGCCGGGCGCAAACCTGCAGGCGTGCAGCTCAAGGTCGCGGCCGCCGGTTGCCTCTACCGTGCCCTGCGCTGGGCCGGCGCCACGGAGGCCGACCCCTTCCGTGATACGAAGGTGCCCAAGGACCGGACGCCGGGGATCGTCAAGCGCCCGCCCTATACCGAGGACGAGCTGGCGGATGTGCTCGAACATGCGGACGTACACGCCAAGTTCCTGCTCTTCCTGACGGCCCATGCTGGCTTGCGCATCAGCGAGGCCCTGGCACTGGAGTGGGATGACCTCGACGAGGCGGCCAAGCGCCTGCACGTCCGCAGTGGCAAGGGCCGGAAGGGTCGGGTGGTGGCCATGAGCACCAGCCTCGCGCGTGCAGCCCGGCACTACCGAGGCCTCTATGGACCAGGCGGCCCAGACCATATGGATGGGAAACGGACGACGCCGAGTACCCATCTCTTCCGGTATAGGCATGCCATGACCGCCCGACACCACATCAGCAAAGCCTTCGCCCTGGCCGGGGTGGACTTCAGAGGCTTCCACCCCGGACGCAAGTACGCCGGAACACGGNATGCCATGACCGCCCGACACCACATCAGCAAAGCCTTCGCCCTGGCCGGGGTGGACTTCAGAGGCTTCCACCCCGGACGCAAGTACGCCGGAACACGGCTGCTCCGCCAGATCAAAGACTTCGGCCGAGTGGCTGCTCACCTAGGCCACGAATCGGTTGACACTACCCGCAAGGGCTATGCCCAACTCGCGGCCGATGACCTCAAAGACGATCTGGCTGGATGGTAAACCCCAAGTGGACGTGTCCAAGCTTAAGCTGTTACTTCCATACCAACGCATTTAGAATATTGCGCGCATTTCCAAACTTATAGTAGTCAGATCCCGTCAATGGATTGATATGCTGTCCCAACCACGTCATAGAAGCTGAGGGACCCCCATCCAGTCGAATCGCTCCATCCATATAGCCAAGACCTTCAAAAACGCTACATAGGTCTCTTGGTGAGGAGCTTCCATCACTCGTTGTAGAGATCAAAGCCATCCGGTTATATCCAATGCCAACCGCACTCCATCGATTAATCGAAGTCGTGTCGAGATTGGGATTACAAGCATTATTCCGTATAATTGATGTGGTCGAGCCAATGACATTGTAATTATGGGTGCCCAGGCTGAGACTATTGCTTGCGCCCACGAAGAACTCTGCTGAAGTCCCACGGGAACGGTCCGTAGGCTGCATCTGGAAACCCAGAATAGCTTCGGTCGTCGAAGTCTTACGCCGCACAATGCCATTCGTAATCAAGGTCCCGATGGGCGTGCCGTAGCCTGTCCCCATGTATGTCCCATAGTCTCCATCCCAGGTGAAACCGTTGATGGCCACCGCTGCACCCTCTCCATGTGAGGTGATCGGGCGCAGAACATATTTCCCTGGGTAATCGTTACTTGGGGTAATAGGAAGACCGACCGTCCTCCCGCGATTCGAGCGATCAATCAGTACGATGTGGACGTACGGGGCGACATTTTCGCAGTCGAAGATGCGGATCGCATCCGTTCCATTTGCGAAATACTGCTCATACTGCGCGCGCCTGGAGATCAAGCTGTTTTTGCAGGCTGACGTATCCTGCGCACTCAAGCCGGCACTTGAGAGGGTCTTCCCCGGCAAAGCAATTCGCTCTCCGGAACTCGTTTCGATCACACTTCGGTCCGTGTAGATTCGTGCGCTCGTCAGGTCATCGGTTGTAAACGTCAGAGTATCGCCTTGCACGGTAACTTTCGGCGAAGTCGTATTGTTGACCTTCACCTGATAATCGGCCGCAGTCATGCCTTGCGGGAGACGCGCAGGATCTAGTTTCAAGGCGATTGTTGCGGGTGCCTGACCTTTCATGGCGGGCCACATCATCAGGCGGGGCATGAGCCCACCGGTATCGATCAACTGCATGCCGAAAAGCTGTGACTTCTCCAAGCCTCCGGCGCCCATGGACATCGCTACCTCACCACCTGCAGGCCAAGCCATCTTCCGGTCTGGGCGGTAGGCCATGACGGTTCCCACACTGGGTGGAAGCGCCGCGGTTCCCAGAAAAGTGACCTTCAACTGGGCAGCGACAGATTGGACAGAAAGAAAGATCTCCTGCCGCTCACCGGCATGGAGGGTGAGCGGTTCAGACAGTGCAATAGTCTTGAACGCTACGGGTTGTCCCATCGCAGGATCAGGCTGAACGACAATGCGGTCAATTTGACCTGGGGGGATGAGTACGTCACTGAACATAACGCCCCGTCCCGTGCCGTCCTCCTTGGTCTGTATCCCTGTTGTTACGCCTGTAGAGGTACAGGTCGTCCCACACAAGAGTACCTGCCGAACACCGATCATCGGCAAGTCAGCCGTGTCACCCACGAACGAAACCCGGACACGTGTCTGATTGGCCGGGATGGTTCCTGATTCGTAGGGCACGGCGACCTGGTCCACCTTCTCGCCGAGTTGTGAGAGGGCATAGGGATCCGTTCCCTGTACATCAGGGAATTGTCCACAGGAGAGAAGAGTCGTCAACAGGAAAAGCGGGGGAGCAAGACGGGACAGTGCAGCCATAAAGAACCTCCTGAATTGGCGATAACGTGACACTTGCATCATGCCCAAGACGGAGGCTGTACGGGCGATCACAGACTCAGCAATCCCTTAGAAAACTCATGATCGGAGTACGGCGCTTAGGGTCGGTCTACCAGAACCGCATCTACGCTCAAAGGGAGATGACACTCTTCTTCTCCATCGTCGTACCGGTCGCCCAAGTCGAGGCGACTCGTCAAGCCCTCCAAGATCTGACGGGGACGATCCTGAATTGCTGCCCAGAAGCGACAACCGTTCTGGTCTCTGCGCAGCTGGGCCTGACCTTGCTCGACGAGCAGGGCGAGGTTCTTGATCTGTCAGACTTTCCAACCGATCTCGCTGAGCAGACCGCGTTGTTCTTCGGGTATGGCTACTACGTCCTGCCTCGCCGCGGCCGGGGCGGCTGCGAGGTGCGCTCGGCCTACGCTTCCAAGCGCTCCCCACCCGACAGCTGATGCCCCACCTGTTCCACGAGATGCCACGCTACATTCGAGGGGTTCAACCCGCTCGGCAGCATCACGCACGGCACCCCCTGCGCCCGCGCGATATCCCGCAACCCCATGTGCGCGTGCCCCATCCATCTGATCGCCAGAATCACCACAGCCGTCTCCGCAGTCACGTGCCGTGCGACGTGACCCCCATGCGGATATTGTGCCGCCGGGACCCAATCCACCGTGACTCTCAAGGCGCGTTCCAACGCCTCGTGGTGAGAGGTCAAGTGGGTCCCACCGATCAAGGTGATGGGTCGTCCCTGCAGCGCTCGCGCCTGGAGGATATGAGGCGGCTCGACGAGCACCTAGTCGCTACTTTCGGAGGACACAGGTCCAGCAAGGTTGGTCGGGCATGGGCTGATTCTTCCGGGGTCTCAATGGAGTTCTCTGCTTTTACGGTACATCGCTTCCTCCGGCTACCAAACTGCATTGGAGGGACGTGACCATCCGTTCCGTAGGCCTGAATCTTTCGGCGCTTGCGCGACCCCCTGGGGGCAATACCGGCCGAATATAACGTTTACATTTTGTTGCGTTACTCTAACAGTAGGTTGTGGCACGCGTAATGTCGATGCGGTCAGCTGCTGGGTGCCCGACTTCCATTCGGGGCGAACTTCGGAGAGGATGGGTCCATGGGTGGTCAACCTGTGCAGAAGCTGGGCGATTTGGACTCCCGTCCCGTGCGGTCGCGCGCGCCGGGCAGGGGTCTGGGGTGGTCTTTGTTGGGCGGACGTCCTTGAGTCCGGCCCTTGGCGTCCTGGGGGTCATCGAGGGCTTTTATGGCCGGCCCTGGACGGCCGAGCAGCGCCTGCGCCTGTTCGGACAGATGGCCGCGTGGGGCATGAACATGTACCTATACGCGCCCAAAGACGACCTCCGGCACCGGGCCCGGTGGCGTGAACCGTATCCGGCGCCCGAAGCCGCTGCCCTGGCTTCCCTGGCCGCCGCGGCCCGTCCTCAGGCCTTGCGGTTCGTCTATGCCCTGGCCCCCGGGATCGACCTGAGATGGGCGGACCTGGGAGACCAGCAGGCGCTGGTGGACAAGATCGTTTCGGTGGCCGAACTCGGGGTGACCGACTTCGCCCTGCTGTTCGACGATATTCCGCCGCACACAGACCGGGCCGCCCAGGCAACGGAACAGGCGCAGGCCGCCCACCTGGTTCTGCGCACGCTCGTTTCTCTAGGCCTGGAAGAACGCCTGCTGCTCTGCCCCACGGAATACTGCGGTGAATTCGCCGTGCCTTCGGTGAGGGCTTCTCCTTACCTGCGGACCCTGGGCGAGCAGTTGGACCAGTGCATTTCCGTCTTCTGGACCGGACCGAAGATCGTCTCACCGAAGATCAACGTGGCCTCCGTCCGGGAAGTCGCGCACGTTCTGCGTCGTCGGCCGCTGCTGTGGGACAACCTGCATGCCAGCGACTACACGTCTCACCGGCTTCACCTGGGCCCCTATGCCGGCCGTCCCCTGGAGTTGCGGCAGGAACTCTGCGGCATCCTCACCAATCCCAATACCCCGTTCGAGGTGAATTTCCCTGGGTTGGCCAGCCTCGCGGATTACGCTACCGCCCGCCCGGGCTGGACGGCCGCCGCTTCGGGCCGCAGAACACTGGAAGCCTGGCTGCCCGAATTCAACTCGGCTGCCCCGGGAGCGGGCGCAGAAGTCACCTTCTCGGATCTTGCCCTGCTGGCGGACGCCCTCTTTCTTCCGCATCGTCTCGGCGCCCGGGCCAGAGCCCTTCTGAACGCTGCGCAGGCCTTCGCGGCGTCCCCACAGGACCCCTCGTTACGCCGGAAAGTCACGTCGGGCAGGGACCGTTTCCGCCGCATCCTGACGGCCCTCGAAGCGGGGCACAACCGGGACCTGCTGTACGACCTCCATCCTTACCTGGTGGATATCCTAGAAGAGCTGAGCCGCCTGCTGGAGACGGCTCAGCACCCGGAGTCGGACCGATACCCCTACCGGGGCGGCCTGGGCGACCGGCTTCTTACGCTGGGCTGGTTACGGAAGGTCTAGCAGGACCCCGTCACTTCGCGGAAGGCGAGCCGAGAAGCGCGTGTCACGGGCGGCAGTGGGCCGGTCCGCTCCTCCGAAGCCGAGCCTGCGCAGCTCCTGCACGTCCTCGTCGTCGATCTGCCCGCGCCCCCGGACCAGTTTCAGGGCGAACTGCAGCGCGGCGCTCGTCCTGGGATCGTTCGCCTCGCCGATCTGGGCGGCCTGCGCGGCCAGATCGCGCTCGTGGGTCGCCTGGGCCTGCACGAGCTGCTCCTGGGCGGTGCGCAGCGCGCGCTGGTTCGCGAGGCCTTCCTCCTGCGCCCTGATGACCGCGCGCCTCAGCATCTCGACCTCAGTGCGTAGATCTGCAAGCGGGCTCTCACGCTTCTGCCGAGGGGCCGCGTGCGCCTCGGCCACAGTGGTACGTTCCGCCTGCTAAATCATGACCAGACCGTCATCCATCTCCTGCACAAGCGAGGTGAAGCGCTGCCGGATCTGCTGCGCCGACCCCTTCCATAAACCGTCTGACGTCAGAAAGCCCCAGTTCTACTGAGCGGTCAGTTCATCCCAGCGGGCCAGCAGCAACTCAGCGTAGACCATTGCGTGTAAGCCGCCCTGGCCAAGGGCGTAACCATCGTTGATTTCCACCAAGACGGTCTTCCCATTGTCTAACACCCCATAGTCTGCACCGTGCCCAGCTGGCGCATTCTGGTACGTAGCTTGAACGTCCCGAATCACCTGGGGATCCGGGAAAAGCAGAGGATCGCCCTTTTGGTGACTGATTCCAACGGTCTGACCCCGCATAACGTAGCTTTTCCACTCGCTCAAAAACGTCACTGGCCTCTGTGCCAGGATGTCAAAATCTGTGGTGACGGGTGGAAAGCCGGGACGTGGGACCATCAATTCGTCCAGATCTTCAACGCTCTCAAGAACTTGACCGGCAAACACCTTTTCCCTCATGTATGGCTTCACAAAGACAGGAAAGTTCCCTCCTGCCCGAAGTGCATCTGGAGTGGTGCGCCAGCATTTGCGTCCCGCATACGGCCAAAGTTCTTCGGGCAGCGTCAAGTGCTGGGGCGGCGCATGTCCCTGAAGAGCGAGTGCAGCTTGGACCGTGCCTTTACCCCCTACCACGATGCTATCTGGTTGCAACGGCAAAGCTTCCAGTTCAGAGCGGGAAAATAGGGTAACTGGCAACCCCAGCTGGGTAAATCCACGAACCGCCTGCGCGCTATAAAGCGTCAGACTGGTTGGTGTATCCCTCAGTAGAGGACAACTTCAGTTTTCCCTGTTCTGAACAGCCTCAACAGGTTTGGGGATCGCCAAAAATGACGAAAGGCGGTCTTCTGGAGGTGTGA
>NZ_LMOM01000061.1 GCF_001424185.1 Deinococcus sp. Leaf326
CAGACGTACATGCGCATCAAGTCGACGGTGGAGACCGCGCGGTTGCGCGGTCAGGACCCCGTTGATGTCCTGATCAGCCTGCGTCGCTAATCACGTACGGGCAGTTGTTCAGATCAGCATTCGGGGCAGCGGCTTGAGCGTTAGGCCTGCACGGTAGAACGCTCCTCGACCCGCCAGAGCAGGGGGTACTTCTCAGCGACGAAGACGCCCGGGTCTTGGCGTTCCCACAGCAGCACCTGGCCGACAGCTTCAACCACTGCGGCGCGCGCGGCATGCAGGGTATTGAAGGGGCCGAGCGTCTGGACGACCTCGCCGGTCGCGAGATGCGTGGCGGTGGCGTAGATCTGAGACACGGCCACAGGATAGGCGGCGGCATCAGGCTCAACGTGTTGCCATATGCACTTGAGCCATCTGCAATAGGGTGTTTATGGTGTCATTGGCGATGCGGTCGGGGCCCAGGTCGGGTGCATCTCCGTGAAGGGGCGGTCGAAGAGGCCGGGCTGGGTGGAGGCGTCGAAGAGCTGCCCGAAGTCGCTTGGGGCCAGCCCCTTGCGTAGGCGGGTGGCGTAGGTGCCCACCAGGGCAGCGGTGTAATGTCCCACGTCATAGTCCCGCCCATCCGGGTTCACATCGAGGGGCGTCAAGCCCTGGCCCATGCGGTGGTAGAGACTGACTCGTTCCCCGGCCCGCCAACTCCAGCCCAGGGCGTGCAGGGCTTCGTAGGTGGCCTCCCGGCGGCTGCCGCGCGTGGCCGCGTACTGCTCAGGCGACTTGGTCAGGCGCACCCGGCTTGCGACATCCGCGTTAGTACACGCCCGCGTTTCTAGCGCGTGCTGGGTGTCGAGGAAGGCCTGGCGCACCCCAGGTACGTTGCCGGAGAGCAGGACCCGCAAGGCCTGCTGGAGGAAGGCCCGGCCGTAGGCCTCAGTGCGGCTGGACTCGAAGGCCGCGCCTCGCAACTCCAGGCGGCCGTCATGGCGCAGGAGGGCGTAGTTCTTGACCTCGTGGCTGAGCATGGCCTGGGCGCGGCCGTCGAACTCCAGGGTGACGCCGGCGGGCAGCGTGGCGTCCAGGTCGGCGATCAGGCGACGCTCGTCGGCCTCGGTCCAGCCTTCGGGGGTGGAGAAGAAGACGCCATCGGTGTCGGCTTCGATCAGGGTCATGCCACGTGTGCGGAGGGCTTCGACGACCTGAGCCAGGACCTCTCGGCCACGGCGGGTGACCTGATCGGCGGCCGCGCGGTCCTGGAAGAGCGCGAGGCGGCCGGCGCCGAGGTACCCATAGCCGGAATTGACAACCAGCTTCATGGCGCTCTGCATGGCGTCGTGCTCGCCGGGGTCTCCCCTCCGGGCCGCAGCCTTGTGCTCCAGGCGCAGGGCAGTGAGGTGGTCCATGAGGTGCAGGAAGACGCCGAGGGGATCACTCCTGGGACCGATGCGATCTGCGCGAATCAGGCTGGGGTACATGCTGGCGATGTCGGCCTTCACCACACGCGGCAGGACGCCCTCGGCATAGAGGTGAACGGTACCGCCCCGGTGAGGCTCATCCGAGCGCTCGGGGGGACCAGGGAGGGCTCTGCCCGCCTGAAGGTAGGCGCGGACCAGCATGGGTTCGAGCATGCCGGTGGCGGTGCCCGCATAAGGCAACCGGTGGTAGGGACGTGGGGCCATCTTTGCCAGGGCAAAGGCGGGGGCCAGAACACGCCGGGCCAGCGCTTCGACCTCCTCGACGTCCTGCAGGGCGTACTTGCGGACGGTGGCGGGGTGGGTGCGGTAGGTCTCGGCGATCTGGGCGCCCTCGATGTAGACCCGGTCCTCGGGGGCGATGCCGAAGAGCTGGGACACGACCTTCAGGCTGGCGCTGGGGAGATCGAGTCTCCGGACGGCGTCGATGGTATCGACGATCTCGCGGCCGGCGCAGGCCCAGTGGGGGGTGGAGCGGCCGTCCTGGACCTTCCAGACCCCAGATGGCCCTCCGGAGCGCCCAAGATTCAAGGTCAGGCCATGCACTTGCGCCCGCCTGATCAGGAAGGGGAGGTCGAAGGCCATGATGTTGTGGTTTTCGAGAATGTCGGGGTCGCGGTCCTGGATCACCTGGAGCAGGGCCTGGATGAGGTCGGGTTCCTGGGCCGCGCGGCGGGCTTCCAGCACGCGCTCGAAGCCGCGGTTGTCGCGCACGGCGATCATGAAGATACGGCCGCTCTCCGGGCTGAGGCTGGTGGTCTCCAGGTCGAACTGGAGGCGGTGGGGATCATCGAAGCTCATGCCTTTGAAGTACGTGCGGCCCGACGTCATGAGGTACTGCTCAGTGGGGCCGACCGTGTAATAGCCGGAGAGGTCGTACAGGCTGGTGATGGGGCGGCCGAGGCGCCCGGTGGCGCCGGTGAGGACGGCGCGCCGGAGGGCCTGACCGTCGCGGGCCGTGAGGAGGTAGCGCAGGCTCCCAGGTTCCCCGGGCAGCTCGCGGGCACTGAAGGGGGCGTGATTGTCGTGGGTGGCCAGGCGTGTGCCGAGGTGCTCGACATCGACGAGGTCGCGGGCGTAGAGCCAGGAGCGATAGCGCGTGCGTTCCAGGATGATCTGCTCCGCCTCGCGGCGCCAGACCAGGGCCCGGCCGGAGAGGTCGGCGTGAACGGACACGATGCCTGGGGTGGGATCGTGTCCGAAAAGCAGGGGGTCAGTAGGGGCGTGCGTCACGGGCGGGCTTCAGGGTACGCCGGTCCTGGGCTGGTGTTCGTCTCTCGGGCCGGGTTTAAGACGCGCGGGCGGTGAGCTGGACGCTGACCTGCTAGAGGATCTGCCAGGCGACGCTGCTGGGGTTGAGGCCGCCGGGGTGCATGACGTAGGGCACCCCTTTTGCCCGTGCGACATCGCGTAAACCGTTGTGGGCATGACCCATCCAGCGGATGGCGAGAATGACGACGGCGGTCTGGTCGGTGACGCGGCTGTGAGCGTGTGTCCCGTGGTCGTATTCCGCAGAGCCGATCCAGTCGAGGCGGGCGAGGCCCAGGGCGTCGACAAGGGCCTGGTGATGTGCGGGGTAGGGCACACCACCGATGAGGGTGAGGGCGCGGCCTTCGAGGAGGGCCCGTGCTTCCTGGACGTGTTGGAGGTGGAGGGGGGCAGCGGGCTGCGGTTTAGGGCTTGGGAGGGCAGGACTCGTCTCAGGCGTGGGCTCGGGCGCTGGGGGCGTCACAGAGGTGGGTGCGGGGGCGGCCTCCTCATGTTCCGCTGGGGTGGGCTGTTCCTCGGTGCTGGCGTGCTGCTGGAGGCGGTCACGGATCTGAAACCAGAGGTATACAGCGTTTTCATTCTCCTGTGGCGTCTGGGGACTGGCCCGGAGGGGACCGAGGGAGCGGAGGCTGTCCTCGAACTCCTGGTGCAGCGGGAGGCGCAGGTTGAGGGCGCGGAGGCAGGCGCGGAGGTGGCCGGCGAATTCGCGCACGAGGAAGAGGGCCATCTGGTGGTCTGGGGTGTCCAGCCCGAGGGCCCTTGTCCTGGGGAGGAAGTCGAGGGCGGCGACGAACTGAGTGAGGGCGTGGTCCAGGTGGGTGTTCGGATTCCGATGGAGGAGAAATTCCTTCCAGCCCCAGAGTGGATCGATGCCGGTGAGCGTGGTGGCCATCTGGAGGATAGGCGAGAGACCCATGCCTGGGGCACGGGAGGTTTGGGCGAGGTGCGCGCAGGTACTGAGCATGAGGCGCAGGCGGAGGGCCTGATCCTGGTGCGGGTCGACGCCGTCGACCAGGTGTCGGTCGAGATGATCGAAGGTTTCCCAGAGGAGGCGCTCGCCTTCATGCTCGACGCCGGGGAGATCGGCCAGCTGGAGGTGATGCATCCGCCGGAGCATGCCGAGGGCCTGGAGGTAGGCGAGGTCGCGTTCTTGACGTTGCAGCACGGTCCCGACGCGTAATGCGGGAACGCGGATGCGGCCGAGTTCCTGATGAATGGCCTGGAGATGCCCCTGCAGGAGGCGGGTGACGTGTGGGGAGGTGCGGCCTGGGCATGGATGTCGCGTGCGGCCAGGAGGCATCTCGTGGCGTAGGTGAGGGGGACGGTCACGGGTTGGTCGGTGTAACGGTCGCGAGCGTTGAGGTGCAGGAGGAAGATCAGGGCGGCCTGCTCAGTGGAGTGCAGGTCAGGGGTCAGGAGGGCCTTGAGCGCCTGCTCGCGGGGTTGTCGTGCGGGGTCCTGGGTGGGGTCGGGGAGGAGCGTAAGGAGATCGGGGTGGGTGGGGTCTTGGAGGCGTTCAGGGCGGTGATAGAGGGTCCAGAAGAGGCTGGCTTCGTGGAAGAGGCTGGGGAGAGGGACGTGCAGTTCTTGGGCGCGGTCGAGGAGGAAGGCGGCGACGTGGTGGAGTTCGTCCTGATGGTAAGGACTGCCGATGACCTGGCCACTGAGGAGGGCGAGGGCGATGGTGTTGAGGTTTTCCTGAAAGGGCTGACCGATGGGATGGAAGTGGTGGAAGGTGGCGGCGAGATCCTGGGTGATGGTGATGGTGCGGCGTTGGAGGTCTTGGGCGTGATTGATGGTGTGAATGCCGAGGAGGAGGAGGTGACCGGTGAGGAAGATGGTGTGGCGTTGTTCTGGGGTGGCGTAGAAGGTGGCGTCGTCAGGGAGGTCGTCGGGGTCCTGGGTGGTGAGGGCGTACTGGAGGGCCTCGAGGTAGGTGGTGAGGGTCTGGATGTGATCGGTCCAGCCGTCCTGGGTGGGATGGTTGTGGTGGGGGAAGGTCAGGATGTCGGTGGGTTGGGGAAGAGTCATATCTGGAGTGTGCGTGCACTTGGGGTGACGCGTGAGGGGTCGGGCAGAGGCCCGGTTACGTGGAGGCGTGCGCGAGGAGCTGGGTGCTGGCCTGCTGGAGGATCTGCCAGGCGACACTGCTGGGGTTAAGGCCTCCCGGGTGCATGACGTAAGGCACGCCCTTGGCTTTCGCTACATCGCGCAGGCCGTTGTGGGCATGACCCATCCAGCGGATGGCGAGGATAACGACGGCCGTCTGATCGGTGACGCGGCTGTGGGCATGGGTGCCGTGGTTGTACTCATCGGCGCCAATCCACTCCAGATCGGCGAGCCCCAGGGCGTCGACGAGGGCTTGGTGGTGTGCGGGGTCGGGGACGCCGCCGATGAGGGTGAGGGCGCGGCCCTCGACGAGCGCCCGTGCTGCCTGTACGTGATGAGGCAGTGGGGCGTGTTTTGCTGCCACTGGGGCTTCCTTGGGTGGAAGCGGCAGGACGAGTTCGGGATCTTGTGGTGCGGGGACATCAGGGTGTGTTGAGGTGCCACGGGTTTGACGCTGCTGGGTCTGCTGCTCGATGAAGCGTTGGAAGCGCTGATTCGTGCTGGGGTACTCGTGTTCGGAGAACGCACTGCCGCGAAAGGGACCGTAGGGGGTCAGGAGCTGCTCGACTTCCTGATGGTGGGGCAGTCGGAGCTGGGCGATGCGTAAGCAGGCTTGCAGGTGCCCGATGAATTCGTGTATGAGCTTGTGCCATTCGGCGTTCTGCTCAGGGGTGTCGGTGAGCGGGTCAGGCTTGAAATAGAGCAACAGCATGACGGTGTGTAAGGCCGGGAGGAGAAGGAGGTGGGTGGGCTTGGGAGTGTGGAAGTTCTGCCAGGCCCAGAGGGGGTCGGTGTGGCTGAGTTGTGCGGCGATCTCGATGAGGGGTGGGAGGGCCATGCCCGGGGCGCGGTGGGTAGAGGCGAGGGCGGCGGGGGCGGTGAGCAAAAGCTGGAGCCGGCGGAAGGGTTGCGTGGTGGGGTCGCGGCCCTGGGTGAGCTCCTGGTCGAAATCGTCGAAGAGGGACCAGAGGACCTGTTGCAGTTCGGCGACCACGGGTGGCGTGGGGGCGGACTGCTGATAGTGCATGTCGCGCAGGTGGATCAGGAGTCGCTCGGCGGCCGCCTGGCGTTGGGCACGGAGGACCAGGGCACCCGGGCGGAGACCGGGAAGGCGTTCGGTGCCGAGGTCTTGCTGGATGGCCTTGAGGTGGGTCCAGAGGGCCTTGGTGTGCTGGGGGGAGGTGTGGTGCTCGGTGTGGATGTCTCGAGCGGCAAGGAGGGCGTAGGCGGTGCTGTCGAGGGGGTCGTGGAGGGCGAAGTTGGTGATGCGGTCGCGGGCGTTGCAGGTGAGGAGGATCAGGGCGGCGTATTGCTCGTGCTTGAGCGTGCTGGCGCCCAGGAGGTACAGGAGGTCTTGCTCACGAGGTTGGCGGGTGGACTCGAGGGTGAGGGGTGGGCGGAGGCGCTCGAGGGTGGGATGAAGGGGGTTGTGGATGATGGGTGGCCGGGTGTATGCCTGCCAGAAGGCCGTGCCTTCGGCCATGGTGGTGGGGAGGGGCCGGTGCCAGTCTTGGGCGGTGTCGAGCAGGAGGGCAGCGGTGTGGTGGAGCTGGACGGAGGTGAGGGCAACGCCGAGGGGGCGATCGGTGAGGGGGCGAGTGTGGGTGCTGATGGCGGTGCTGAGGGGGATGCCGAAGGTGGGGTGGAGTTCAACGAGGGTGGCGGCGAGGTCTTGAGCGTGGTGGAGGAGTTCGGGGTCGGTGGCTTTAGGGTTGAGGAGGTTGAGGGTGAGGAGGTAGAGGTGGGCGGCGAGGAGGATGTCCTGGCGTTGGGTGGACGTGGCTTTCTGGGTGACGAGGTCTTGGGGTGGGGCGTTGTGGAGGATGACGTGTTCGAGGTGTTGGAGGTAGGTGGTGATGTGGGGGAGAGGGATGGGCATGTATGGAGTGTGCGTGTACTTGGGGTGGCGTGCATGGGGATATGAGTATATTTATGGATATATGATAGTAAAAGAGTAAGGAAAAATCACAGCTGTAGTAGAGCGATTTACACCTTCAGTTTTTGTTCTCTTGCATATGCCAGGGCTTACGCTAGACAGATGCTATACTGGCATCCCTAATACACTCATCCTATACATCAATAGCTTACTTGGTAAGCAGTTGTTGTCTTTTACTCAGGAGTTGCACCTGCATAAGACGAAAAAAGCGCTCCCAGACGCGAGAGTCTGGGAGTGTCGAAGTCACAGCCTCTCTGGGAGCGTGCCCGCATTCT
>NZ_LMOM01000062.1 GCF_001424185.1 Deinococcus sp. Leaf326
GTCTGTGCTCCAGACTTTTCTCTGCTTTCCCATGGTGATCTCCAGTCTGCTCGTCCCTCGCATCACAAGGGTCAGGTTCTGGAAGTCATCTCTGGAGCATTACCCCCCCAGCTGATCGCGAACCCATGGTTTGAGCTCTGGTTGATGCAAACCTAATCGGTTTGACAGGCTCTCCAAGAAGCAAGTGCAGGCTTCATTGGCGACTGCTGTTGTGCCTTCAATCTGACATCGTTCGATCAGCGCGAAGATGGGTTGAAGTCGTTCCTCATCACCAGCACGTACCCAAGGATCGACGACATCCAACAGCCGCATGAACAGCCAGGCTTCGCTTGGTGACCGTCCTTTTGATTTTCGTTCGTCATCTACTTCAAACTCTGGGATAAGTTGCAAGATCAAGAACTGCAGTTGTAGGGCGTCGATAACGGATGACATCCACGTCAGTGTAGAGGCTAAAAAACTCTTAACAGACGCACTTTAGGGCCTGTAGGCTAAGAGTTGAAATTGAAGGAAAAAGACGTATCTTTTTGTGCTGTGGCGCGAAGAAATCAGTGATGAACAATGGGAACGTCTTGAGCCGCTCTTGCCACCTCTGGTTGGTCTGGGGCGTCCATATCTGGCACACCGACCTATTGTCAGTGGCATCATCTGGGTCTTGCGCACAGGTGCGCCATGGCGTGATGTTCCAGAGCGATTCGGGAAGTGGACGACAGTGTCCAGTCGCTTTCGTCGCTGGACCGCGAAAGGTATTTGGCAGGCGGTCTGGGCAGCATTGCAGCACCAGGCTGACCTTTCAGGTCAGCTTGACTGGTCGAAGCACTTCGTCGATGGCACCGTCATTCGAGCGCATCAATGCGCTGCTGGCGCCCGTGGAGGTCAGGAAGGCGAAGCCCTGGGGCGGTCACGGGGTGGGTTCAGTACCAAGATCCACCTGCGAGCCGAAGGGCAGGGAAAGCCCATGGCGTTCCTCCTGAGTGCTGGAGAACGGCACGAGTCAAAGTTTTTGGTTCCTCTTCTGGAAACTGGAGCTGTCGTCCGCGCGGGACGCGGACGTCCTAGGATTCGCCCGGATCGCTTGGTGGGCGATAAAGGGTACAGCTACACCCCCATCCGGAAGTATCTGCACCGCCGAGGGATTCAAGTCACGATTCCCAGGCGAAAAGACCAGGGAGCTGACATCTACTTTGATGCTGCCCTTTACCGGGAACGAAACAAGGTTGAGCGCCTGGTCAATCGGTTCAAGCACTTTCGGCGAATCGCAACGCGGTATGACAAGCGAACGGTGAGTTATCAGGGTTGGTTGACGATCGCTGCCATTCTGCTCTGGCTGTAGGGGCACAACCTCGCCAGTCTCTCTGCAAACCCTTTCAGTGACGACAAATATCAGGACCACTGCCGCTGGAGTCGCTTCATGCTTTCCCGCCAGTTCTCCTGCAAGGCTTGCACCGCCTGCTCTGTATCGCCCGCGAGTAAGGCTTGACGGATGGCGCCGTGTTCATCCAGCGAAGCTTGGCCCGAAGACGCCGCATTGAAGTACGCCAGTTCAATGCGGTGGAGCTTGCGCTTTAACCCACTCAACGTCAGCTGAAGCTCTTCATTGCCTGATTTCGAAACCCAGACACTGTGGAAGGCAGTATCTGCATCCACGGCAGTCCGGGCGTCCCCTGCATGAAGTGCGTCCTGAAGCTGTACGTCCAGGTCGTGGAGCACCTCCAAGTCCTGCACGGTTAAGGCTGGGGCCGCGAGACGCAGGGCGAGGACTTCCAACGTCTCGACGACCGGGTAGAGCTCGGCGGCGTGCGCAGCACGCAACGGGGCCACGCGTGTCCAGCGGTTCAGGGCGGTCTCGACCAACCCTTCGTCTTCCAGGCGGCGCAGCGCTTCCCGGACTGGCGTACGGCTGACTCCCAGTTGCTCGGCGATGTCCTGATCACGCAGGGCTTCTTCGGGCTGGAGGGTGCCGTTGATGATCCAGGCGCTGAGCTGGCTGTAGACCTCGTCTCGGGCGAGCGAGCGAACACGTTTGGGGGCAGTCGGTGGAATCGGCATCCTTAACCCCAGTGTAGCTTTTCGGTATGTATCATGTAATATATCACTGTGCCTGAGACCCTCACTGACCTGCTCGCGGCCCTCGTCCGCCTGGACTCTACCAACCCAGCCCTCGTGCCCGGCGGCGCTGGGGAGCAAGCCATTGCTCACTTCATTGCCGACTGGCTCGCGGTCCACGACATCCCAGCTGAATTCGATGAGGCTGCGCCTGGCCGCTTCAGCGTGATCGCAACTGTGCGGGGCACAGGAGGTGGATCCTCGCTGATCCTCAATGCCCACCTGGACACGGTCGGCACCGAGGGCATGTCCGCGCCTTTCGAACCGGTCGTGCGCGACGGCCGCATGTACGGACGCGGCACGTACGACATGAAAAGTGGTCTAGCTGCATGCCTCATGGCGCTCCTTGACGCGAAAGCAGCTCGCCTCCGTGGGGACGTCATCCTGACTGCTGTTGCCGATGAAGAGCACGCCAGCCTCGGCATGCAGTCGGTCCTCAGGCGCATCACCGCTGACGCCGCGATCGTCACCGAGCCGACCGAGCTGTGCGTGTCTGTGGCGCATAAAGGCTTTACCTGGCATGAGATCACCACCTCTGGCCGCGCGGCCCACGGCTCCCGGCCTGATCTGGGCGTGGACGCCATCGCGCACATGGGCCGGGTGCTCGGGCAACTCGAAGCGCTGGGCCAGGAGCTCACCACCCGCACACCCCATCCTCTGCTCGGGCACGGCAGTGTGCATGCCTCGCTGATCAGCGGCGGCCAAGAGCTGTCGAGTTACCCCGAACGCTGCATCCTGCAAGTGGAACGGCGCACGCTCCCCGGCGAAACCCCTGAAGCGGCCACGCAGGAGATCGAGGCGCTGCTCAAGAACCTAGCCGCTGACCCGACCTTCCGTGTCGAACACCACCTCACCCTGGCCCGTGATCCTTTTGGCATCGCGCAGGACGCCCCCATTGTTCAAACCCTTCAGGCCGCAGCGACGGCTGTGCTCGGCGCCTCACCTGCGGTGATCGGCCAGACCTTCTGGATGGATTCCGCCTTTCTGGCTGCAGCTGGCATTCCTACAGTCGTGTTCGGTCCCCGGGGTGCTGGCGCCCACGCAACGGAAGAGTGGGTTGACCTCTCTTCCCTCCAGCAGTGCCACCAGATCCTCACCGCCACCCTCCGCGCGTTCTGCGCCTGATAGGAGTTCATACCATGACCACTGACCTTTCACGCACATACGTCAAGCCAGGCCTTCCGATGACCGTTAACACCGTGCCGGACCCCACCCTCCTGGCCTTCCACCAGCGGCTCCCGGGATACGCCCCTACGCCCCTCATGCATGCCCCCCATCTGGCCGCCGCCCTGGGGGTGCGCGAGGCCTGGGTCAAGAATGAAGCGGACCGGCTGGGCCTCCCGGCCTATAAGATCCTCGGAGCGTCCTGGGCGGTCTACCGCGAACTGGACACCCTGTATGGACCCTTCGCGCCGTGGACGACCTTGGAGGAGCTGGCCATTCAGCTTCAACCGCACCTTCCCGTCACACTGGTCACCGCCACCGACGGCAACCATGGCCGCGCCGTGGCACGGATGGCCCGGTGGTTGGGGCTGGAAGCGCATATTCTGGTCCCCGAGGACATGGTCGCTGCCCGGATTCAGGCCATTGAGGGAGAAGGCGCGAAGGTCGACGTCGTGCATGGCACCTACGATGAAGCGGTGGCGGCGGCGGCCCGGCTGGCCGATCAACAGCATCTGGTCATCAGTGACACGGCCTGGGAGGGATACGAGCGCGTGCCAGGCTGGGTGGTCGAAGGCTACGGCACTATTTTTCAGGAGATCGATCAGCAACTCGCGGACCAAGGTGGCTCGCAGCCAACGGTGGTGGCTGCACAGATGGGCGTGGGCTCGCTGGCGATGGCCGTTGTGCAGCATTACCGTGCTCCTGACCGGGCGACGCAGGTGGTGGGCGTGGAACCCCTCCGCGCGGCCTGCGTGCTGCAGTCCCTGGAAGCTGGAGAACTCACGGAGGTTCCTGGCCCGCACGCGTCCATCATGGCCGGGCTGAACTGCGGCAACACATCGCCCCTGGCATGGCCGTACCTCCAGGGCGGGTTGAGTGCGTCCGTGGCTATTTCCGATGCCCAGGCTGAAAACGCCATGCGACTGCTGGCCCAGGACGGGGTGGTATCCGGCGAAAGCGGCGCGGCTGGCGCTGGCGGCCTGCTGGCGTTATGCGGGGGCGAGGACGCTGAGGGCACTCGTACCCGCCTGGGTCTCACGCCTGAAAGCACGGTGCTGGTCATCTCGACGGAAGGGGCCACGGATCCTGAGGCGTATTCCCGCATCGTCCAGGAGGTCACAAACGATGCTTGACCCGCACCGCACCCTGGCCGAACTGCAAGAACTTCGGCGGCGGACGAGCAATGAGTTGGGCGCCCAGCGGGTCGCCTACACTCCTCCCTGGCATGCGGCGCGGGCCTTTCTCAACGAGCAACTGGCGGACCTGCCGGTCACTGCGGAGACTGATCCTGCCGGCAACCTTTGGGTAACCCTACCCGGGGTCTCCAAACAGGAGTTGTGGATTGGAGGTCACCTGGACAGCGTGCCAAACGGCGGCTGGCTGGACGGCTGCCTGAACGTGTTTGCGGGCCTTGAAGTGCTGAGGCGCGTCAACACCCAGTACGCGGGTCGCCCGCCGGTAACCGTGCGGCTGGTCGACTGGGCGGACGAGTTTGAGGCCTAGGAGCCTGCTCAACCGGCCCTGGTTGATGCCAGCGGGCCCAGGACACGAATAACAGCATTGGGATCGCTGCAAAGTTCTAGCATTGACCTTTCGTCCTATTGATACCTGCTTAAATCGGTCACACCTTGCCGCACCAGAGCAGTCGGGTAGGACGCTGAATGCGCCGAACACCTTCCCCTTGACTTGTTCCCAACTTAGTCAGAAGTTGCACCTCGCATAGGACAATGAATAACCATGCTGGCCGAGAAATTCTGCGTTTTTCGTGAAGAGTTGTAGCAGGCGATTGAGGTAGAGCTCCGGCTGAAAAGCGAGCAGCGCACGTCGTGCGCTGCTCGCCAGCGTTTGGCCCAGTTGTGCGTCCAACAGGGTCAGCGTCCAGGCGACGAAGACCAAGAGCAGCCGCCGGTCCAGTCCCCACGCGGTCCGCAGGGCAAATGTGACTTCGATACTCCCAGGCTCTTGCGTCTGGGAATGCTTTTTCTGTCTTATGCAACTGCCACTTGAGTAAGTCGTTGCTGCAATTTGACAGTGAGACCGAATGGGAGTGTCCTATCTACTTTGACTACTAAATCGATAACAGCCGATTCAGAACTGCCTATATGATCTGCGCGGAAAGGGAAACGAGTCATGCTATATCTCTACCCATCGCGAACAGTTTCGACCAGCGGCTTTAGCGGCATATAACCGTCGATCTGCCAATAAGATCAGGGCTGACAGATCGGCAGCTTCGGGCCGCAAGGCCCCCCCAGCACTGACTGTCAGCCGCACACCGTTCTTGAACTGAGTCTGTTCAATGCTTCTGAGCGCGTGCGCTACGTCATCGCGAGAAACTCTTCCCCGCCCCACCGCGCCAGCAACGTCTCTGGCGGCAAGGCTTCTCGTAACTGATGGGCAACATACGTCAGGACCTCGTCCCCGTACAGATGGCCGTAGGTGTCGTTGATGTGTTTGAAATGGTCGATATCGAAGAGAACCACAAYCRTGTCGGCAGTGAGACACTTTTGTGCTTGCTCGAGTAATGCTCGTCGGTTGTAAAGCCCTGTCAGGGGGTCACGTTCTGCCAGGATCTTYAACTGATCCTTCTGAGCCCGAATTTGCAGAAAACCGCGATTGTATTGACGCATATAAGTAATGAGCAGCAACATCATGCCCATCAGGGCAGCTGTCGCAGGATCAGCAAAGGGGAACCAGAAGCCTGCAACCAATAGGGGCACAAGGATGCCCAGACTCCAGCCTATGGCATGGCGGAACTCGAGCCAGGTCAATGCGAGGCCAGCCACCATACCGCAACTGATAAAGAGAGATGTAGGAATRTGGTGTAACGCTCGGGTGAAGATCAGCAGTGCGACCAGGAGTAGCACTGTCATGAGGATCAGTACAAGGCGGTACAGGTTGGGGAGCGAAATGATGCGATAAGCAATCAATGTCAGTCCACCGTACAAAGACATGGCGATGAACGAGAAGTKTCTCGCCAAGGCGTTTTCACTATCAGAGGCGATGAGCGCGACAGCACCATGCCCCACAGCAAAGCCGAAGAGCAGCCAGACTGCATTTCGGCGCTCCTAGGCTGTTCCGTATGGGACATAGACTCATTTTCAGACTCCCGGTCAGATAAAGTGCAGCGCTCTGTAGATGTGACTTAACTGACATCTTGCAGTTTTGGGAAAAGCCGTCTGGAACGCACTTTTGGCCCCATAGTGGGGTGTGGACTCAAAAGAACTGCGTTCCAGACGACTCTATTCTGACATCCTGCTCTGCTTTTCCCGCAAGCAGCATCGGGAGTCCTTCGAGGTCTTCCTCGACCTGCTGTTGGATGGTTCCGGCAGACCGCTGCCGGAACGGGCCACGGTCAAGTCCCCCTCGGCCCTCAGCCGCTTTCTCAACCACGCCGGCTGGGACACCCGGCACCTCTGCCGGGTGTTGCGTCGGCAAAAAGTGCGTGCTGGAACGCGTCGAGCGCGTTCAATTCCAGTTGAAGTGCTTGACGCCGCACTTCGGGGACGAACGAGAACCGTACGGTTCTCGCCAACTYGCCCCAGTCGGGCCACCTGTCCGCTTCCCTCTCRGGCAGATCGAGGTTCTGGAGGTGGCACAGCAGGAAGGCCATCCCAGAGAGGCACCACCAGCGCATCACCCCCTGTTTGCTGTGCTGAGCAAAGCGTTCAAGTCCCCCAGAGAGGCACCACCAGCGCATCACCCCCTGTTTGCTGTGCTGAGCAAAGCGTTCAAGTCCGAATCTCCCCTTGACCGTTTTGAAGAAGGCTTCAATGCGCCAGCGGCGYTTCCCCATGCGAGCGAGGTACTTGCCGCCCAGGTCGAGGTTGGACATRACGAAGCGTTGTTCCGGCTCGGTGTTCCGGTAGAGCCAGACCCAGGAGATGCACATGGTCTGGTCGAGCCCTGTGGGCTTGACCAGGCTGCCGCGCACCATCAGGTCACGAACCTGCCGTCCATCCTCGAGTTTCCGGGTGCCTTCTCGTCCTCGGCCGCCGCTTCGGGCTCNACGAAGCGTTGTTCCGGCTCGGTGTTCCGGTAGAGCCAGACCCAGGAGATGCACATGGTCTGGTCGAGCCCTGTGGGCTTGACCAGGCTGCCGCGCACCATCAGGTCACGAACCTGCCGTCCATCCTCGAGTTTCCGGGTGCAGCGCACCCCGACCACGATGTCCAGACCTCGTGCGAGCACGCCGCGAATGAACTCGGCACTCTTGAAGCCCCCGTCTGCATGCAGACGGGGCCGACGGTTGCCCTTCAGTCACGTGGCCGGGACGGTCCGGAACAACTTCAGGGCGAGTTGGGCGGGGGACGCCTTGCCCTTCCCTCGCTAGATTTGAAAAGCCCAAGGGAGCCGCAGCTCCCCGCAGCACAGGTACAGCACGACCAGGTGGACCCCCCGGACGCCGTGGGAGGTATGGACCCAATCAGCGAGTTCAGCGAACTGGCCGGTCTTTTCCAAGCTCGTCAGGTCCACCAGCAGTTCCAGCCGGGGACGCGGATGGGGTGACGCTCGCCACCAGTCCTGCGCGGTCTTGAGGGCGTGCTGTCAGGTCCACCAGCAGTTCCAGCCGGGGACGCGGATGGGGTGACGCTCGCCACCAGTCCTGCGCGGTCTTGAGGGCGTGCTGACGCAACACCCGGCAGAGGTRCCGGGTGTCCCAGCCTGCGTGGTTGAGAAAGCGGCTGAGGGCCGAGGGGGACTTGACGGTGGCCCGTTCCGGTAGCGGTCTGCCGGAACCATCCAACAGCAGGTCGAGGAAGACCTCGAAGGACTCCCGATGCTGCTTGCGGGARAAGCAGGGCAGGATGTCAGAATAGAGCCGTCTGGAACGCGGTTCTTTTGGGTTCACACCCCACTATGGGGCCAAAAGTGCGTTCCNCTGCTTGCGGGARAAGCAGGGCAGGATGTCAGAATAGAGCCGTCTGGAACGCGGTTCTTTTGGGTTCACACCCCACTATGGGGCCAAAAGTGCGTTCCAGACGTCTTTTCCCAAAACTGCAAGATGTCAGTTGAGAAAAAGAGAGAACGCAGCCCCGAGGCTGCGTTGCTGGTAAGCCGTGGGAGGAACGGCGAGCAGGCGGTCTGTCAGCATGCGGGCGCGCTCCCAGAGAGGCTGTGACGTAGACACTCCCAGACACGAGAGTCTGGGAGCGCTCTTTTCGTCTTATGCAGCTGCAACTTCTGAGAGTGAGCTATATTTTCTGCTCCCTGATACGCCGCAGTAGGTTAGCGGTCTCGATCATGGCGAGGACCGCCTCAGCCCCCTTATTGCCCGCCTTGATGCCCGCGCGGTTCAGGGCCTGCTCGACCGTATCAGTGGTCAGCACTCCGAAAGCAACCGGTACCCCGGTGTGCAGTGACGAGTTCAGGAGGCCGGTAGCCGCCGCGCCCGCCACAAAGTCGTAGTGATCGGTGTCGCCCTTGATGACGGCCCCCAGCCCCACCACAGCGTCATAACGCCCGGACTCGGCCAGGCGCCGCGCGACGAGCGGCATCTCGTAGGAGCCGGGCACGAGGTAATGGTCGAGATGCTCGCTGCGGCCCCCGTGCTGCACGAAGGCGAGTTCGGCGCCCTCGACCAGCCGGTCCACGACAAGGTGGTTCCAGCGGGTCGAAACGAGGGCAAAACGCAGGTCATGGGCGAGCAGATTGGCTTCGATACGGTTCATGTGAACTCCTTGGATGTAGACGGTGTGGGAAGGGGAACCCGGCTGCCCGGTTCCCCTTCCCGCAAGAGGGTGGTCGTCGGGGAGCGCCCGCCTACAGATGCCCCAGGCGCTCGCGTTTGGTCTGGAGGTAGGCCGCGTTGTACTGGCCCTCGCCCACATGCAGCGGCACGCGCTCTACGACCTCCAGGCCGAAGTCACCCAGGCCCGCGACCTTGCGGGGGTTGTTGGTCAGGACGCGCAACTGCCGCGCGCCCAGCAGCCGCAGCATCTGCGCCCCGATGCCGAAGTCGCGGGCGTCGGCGGGCAGGCCCAGGCGCAGATTGGCGTCCACGGTGTCGGCCCCGCCGTCCTGAAGGGCGTAGGCGCGAATCTTGTTCAGCAGGCCGATCCCCCGGCCTTCCTGGCGCAGGTACACCAGGACGCCCCGGCCCTCGCACGCGATCGCGCGCAGGGCGGCGTCGCGCTGCGGCCCGCAGTCGCAGCGCAGGCTGCCGAAGGCGTCGCCGGTCAGGCACTCGGAGTGCAGCCGCACGAGCAGCGGCCCCGCCGTCACCTCGCCCCGCACGAGCGCGACGTGCTCGGCCCCGGTGCGGGTGTCCTCGAAGCCGATCAGCCGGAACTCGCCGTAGACGGTCGGCAGCCGCGACTCGGCCACCTGCCGCATAAACATGGGCGGCGCGTCCTCCTCGGGCGGCAGAGGGTCGTACTCGCGGCGCCAGCCGATCAGGGCCTCAATACTGCCCACCTTCAGGCCGTGGCGCGCGCCGAAGGCCAGCAGTTCGGGCAGGCGGCTCATCTCGCCCGCGTCGTTCATGATCTCGCAGATCACCCCAGCCTCCGCGAAGCTCGCGAGCCGCGCGAGGTCGCAGGCCGCCTCGGTGTGCCCGGCACGACGCAGCACCCCACCTGGCCGTGCCACGAGCGGAAACAGGTGGCCCGGCCGCCGGAAGTCGCCGGCCCGCGCGTCCGGGTCAATGAGGGCCGCAACCGTCGCCGCCCGGTCGTGCGCGCTGATGCCGGTGCTGTTGCTCCGGTGGTCCACGCTCACCGTGAAGGCCGTGCCGTGCGGGTCGGAACTGGCTCCCACCATCGGCGCAAGGTTCAGATGCGCGGCGCGCTCGGCGCTCAGGGTCACGCAGATCAGCCCCCGGCCCTCTCGCGCCATGAAGGCGATCCACTCTGGGGTAGCCGTGGCGGCGGGCATCAACAGGTCGCCCTCGTTCTCGCGACCCTCGTCGTCCACCACAATCACCGGGCGGCCCGCGCGCAGTTCGGCCAGCAGTTCGGGAATGGAGGCGAGGCTCATGCGCCTGCCCCCTGCCCCGGGTGGACCAGTCCGGCGTCCCGCAAGGCCAGCAGCCGCCCGACGTATTTGGCGAGCTGGTCGGCCTCCAGATTGACCTGCGAGCCGGCGCGCCACCCGCCTAGCGTGGTCACGGCCAGGGTGTGCGGGACCAGCCACAGGCTGAAATCCTCGGCAGGCCATTCGGGGCGGGTGCCGCCGGGGCCGCCCACGTCCACCAGGGTCAGGCTCACGCCGTCGGCGGTGACGCTGCCCTTGGGGGTCAGGTAACCGGCCAGGGCGCGCGGCGCCCGCACCCGCAGCGTGTAGGCCCCCGGCGCTTCCTCCAGCTCCAGAATCTCGCCCACCCCGTCCACATGCCCACTGACGATGTGACCCCCGAAGCGGGCCTGCGCCGTCATGGCGCGTTCGAGGTTGAGCCAGCCCCCCTGGACCCAGTGCGGCGCGGTCTTGGCGAGTGTCTCCTGGCTCAGTTCGGCTGTGAAACTGCGCTCGTCCCAGCTGGTGACGGTCAGGCAGGTGCCCGCGCAGGCCACGCTCTCGCCCAGGCTCAGGTCGGTCCACATGCGTCCAGGGGTTACGGTCAGGCGGGTCAGGCCGCCCACTTCCTCGGTGCGGGGCACGCGCCCGAGCTGCTCGACGATACCGGTAAACATCACATGCCTCCTGCCGCCGCGAGGCGGGGAACAGGGCGAATCAGGCCCGAGACGAGCAGGTCCGGGTCGAGGACTTCAATCTGGAGATCACGCAGTTCGTGCGCCTGCGCCATCGGACGCGGGGCAAGTGTGAGGGGCGGCAGGCCCGCGCCGAGCACCTTAGGGGCGACCAGGGCGCGCACCTCATCTACCAGCCCGGCCGCGAAGAAGGCGGTCGCCAGGGTCGGCCCGCCTTCCAGCAGCAGGGTGTTCAGGCCCAGGTCACCCAGCGCACGCAGGGCGCCGGGCAGACTGCCGGCGCGCAACACGGTCATACCCAGGTCTTCGTAGGGCTGAGGATTGGTGGCAGGAGCCGTGACGAGGACACTACCGGGCCGCAGTGCCCGCGCCGTGGGGGGTACCCGCCCGCTCCGGTCGAAGACCACAGCGCGGGGGTCGCGCCCGCCCTCCAGCCCGCGCACGGTCAGACACGGATTGTCGGCCAGTACGGTGCCGGAGCCGACCGCCACTGCGTCGACTTCGGCCCTCCACGTCATCACGCGTGCCCAGGCCGGGGCCGAGGTAACCGTGCCTCGTCCCTCGCCCGCCGCCGCGACCCGGCCGTCGAGAGTCATGGCGTACTTGTAAGTCACCCAGGGCCGCCCGGCCGTGACCCGCATCCGGAAGCCAGCCTGCTGACGCGCAGCCTCGGCCTCCAGAACGCCGAGGGTCACGTCCACGCCCGCCGCGCGCAGCCGCGCCGCGCCCTGCCCGGCCACACGCGGGTCTGGATCCAGTGCCGCGATGACCACGCGCGCGACGCCCGCCGCGATCAGGGCGTCGGTACAGGGGGGCGTCCGGCCGGTGTGTACGCACGGTTCGAGCGTGACGTAGGCCGTGGCCCCGCGCGCGCGCTCACCGGCACCGCGTAGCGCGAGGACCTCGGCATGGGGTTCCCCCGCCCGCTCGTGAAAGCCGCGACCGACCACCTCGCCGCCGCGTACGATCACACAGCCCACAGGGGGATTGGGAGCGGCCGTAGCCTGACCCCGCGCCGCTTCTCGCAGCGCCAAACGTATGTTGTCCACCTCAAGGGGTGGATATTCCGTCTTCATATGGTGACGTCGCCCGCCGGGGTGGCGAGCTGAACGTTTCCCCTTTCTCCCATCCGGACTTACGGGCTGCCCTGGGGTCAGTCCGTGTCTTACCGTCGGCTCTGGAGTTTCACCAGATCGGGCCTGCGCGTTCATGGATTTAAGCAGGCTTCGCGGGCTGTCCTGTCGGAGTCACCGCCGGTGGGGAGTCTCACCCCGCCCCGAAAGAGGTCGGCCCGTTCCCGCGTGGGGTGGTGCGAGCCACAGCTAGCGTAGAGCATAGCAAGGGGACAAAATGGAAAATGGGCTGATGTGAAAGGACTTTAGCTGAGGAATGAGTTTAGTCTGAGCACCTTACACTTCGCGAGAAATGTTGTCCTGCACGTAGTGCGGCATCACAAAGGGCAATATCTAGGTCTGTGACAATCCCCGACCCTGCCAGCTTCCATGTTGATCGGGCCGCATGCTCAACCAGATAGCCTCAACTCCAGGCCACCAGGGGTTTGCCCGTTGTATTAAACGCCTGAATAGGCCCCACCCTGTCGACCAGGGGAGAAGCCTGTTCACTTCAGAAGCAACGGGGGCAGTTTTCCCACTTGGGTGGACGCGCCAAGTTCAGCACCCCATGCATGGCCGGACCTCAATACAAGGCGGGCAGGGCTGAGGCAGGTCGCGGCACCCCGCACATAGGGTGTCGGAAGGTAGCACGCAACCGGGGCAGGGACCACCCTCAGCAGCCAGCACAGGGCTTTCCTTCCAGCGGTGCGGGGGATGCTCTCACCTCTCCGCTCAACATTCCCGAAGAAACTCACTCAGTTCCTGTGGAGGCAAAGGCCGGGCAAATCCATAGCCTTGACCGAAGTCGCACTCCATCTCTCGCAGCTGCCGAATTTGCGCGTCTTCCTCCAGTCCTTCAGCCACCACATGCATGTTCAACGTGCGGCCCAACGTCACGATCGTCTGGATCACTTCTGGTTGTTCCGCCGCCATCGTCACAAATGAGCGGTCAATCTTCAGGCCATCAAGTGGGAAGCGCTGGAGATAGCTCAAGCTGGAGTATCCCGTCCCAAAATCATCAACCACCACCTTCACCCCTAAGGCTCGGAACGCACGGAGGGCCTCGAGCGCCTGGATATTGTCAGCCATCAGCAGGCTTTCTGTAATTTCCAGATGGATCCGCTGGGTCTCGGTCTCTTCTTCCGCCAGGATCCACTTCACCTGCTCAACAATGTCCGGCTGGTCGAAATGCTGTGCGGAAAGATTCACGCTCAACGTCAACGGCGTCGCCCGTCCCGCGTTCCATCCCCTCAACTGGCGGCATCCTTCCCGGAGTACCCACAGATCGATCTCACAGATCAGTCCGCTCTCCTCCGCCAATGGAATGAACTCTGCTGGCGAGATCATCCCGTGCTCCGGATGTTGCCAGCGGACCAGCGCCTCGACTCCCATGACGACCTGATCGCTCAACCGGAGGATCGGTTGGTAATAGACCCGCAATTGCGACTGTTCAACCGCCTGACGCAGATCGCGTTGCAGATTCAACAGGGTGACCCGCCGCTCATACATCGTCGGTTCGAAGAAGCGGTGTCCCCCCTTATGCTGCGTCTTGGCCTGGTACATCGCGATATCGGCATCCCGTAACAGCTCATCTGCTCCTGTGGGCTCGTCAGAGCTCAGGGCGATGCCAATGCTCGCAGTAATTCTGAGTTCCTGACCGGCCACGGAGAATGGCACTGCAAGGTGGTGCAGCACCATTTTGACGCGTTGGATCACCTCTTCACGGGACTGCACGTCTTCCAAGAGCAGCGTGAACTCATCCCCTCCAAGGCGGCCGACGGTATTGACCGGAGCAACACTGGCCTGCAGCCGCGCAGCGATCGCCAGGAGAAGCTCATCGCCTGCTGCATGACCCAGGCTGTCATTCACCAGCTTGAAACGGTCAACGTCTAGGAACAAGACCGCGAATGAAGTGGAGGCACTCCGCTGGCGCTCGATGGCCTGTTCCAGTCGGTCCATCAATAGGGCCCGGTTGGGCAAGCCGGTCAGGGCATCATGCATCGCGTCGTGCTGGAGCTGCCGATTGAGGCTCTCAAGATCGTAGGTACGTTCCTGGACCTTGGTCTCCAGCAGCCTGTTCGCCTCCTCGGTTTTGGGCGTATCCACCGCTTGGATCTCAGCGACCTGGTCGTTCATCGCCTGCTGCATGACCCAGGCTGTCATTCACCAGCTTGAAACGGTCAACGTCTAGGAACAAGACCGCGAATGAAGTGGAGGCACTCCGCTGGCGCTCGATGGCCTGTTCCAGTCGGTCCATGAACAGGGCCCGGTTGGGCAAGCCAGTCAGGGCATCATGCATCGCGTCGTGCTGGAGCTGCCGATTGAGGCTCTCAAGATCGTAGGTACGTTCCTGGACCTTGGTCTCCAGCAGCCTGTTCGCCTCCTGGAGAGCTCGCTGGAGCTGTTGCTGCGCGGTAATATCGCGGCTCACACCCACAATTCCGTACAGTTCTCCATCTTGGATAAAGGGATACTTGCTGGTCAACATGCGGCGGTTGCGGTCGCCGTAGACCAGAGGAAATTCGTAGGTCATCGCCTGTGCAGAAGTCATGACTCGCCGGTCAACCCCAGTGACGCGCTCGACTTCGGCTGGAGACAGGAAGTCGGCGTCCGTCTTCCCCATGATGGTATCGACGGTGGCGTTCATCAGGTTCGCGGCGGCGGCATTCACGAGGACATAAYGCCCTTGCTGGTCCTTGACGTAGATCGCGTCCTGGATCGTTTCGACAATCTGCCCCAGCATGGCCTCACTGCGGGCCAGGGCGGCTTCAGTCTGATGCTGACGCGAGATATCGAAGGTGGTCGCCAGGAGACGGTACGGCTGGCCTGTGGCGTCCCGCTGCACGGCGCCCTGGGACGTCGTCCAGAGGACTTGTCCGTCTGGCCCCTGRAGTCGGGCCTGGACGGTATAGCAGCAGCCTTCTTGCCTGGCTTGCGTCAGTCGGGTCTGGACAAGGGCGCGGTCCTCCGGATGGACAAGCGCGAGGAGCTGCTCAACGGAAGTCGGTGCCTGTTGCTCCGATAGGCCCAGAGCCTGGAAATCTGCTTGAACCTGAATGTCGCCGGTCGTGAAATCCATGCTCCAGAGGGCGGCCCGGGCCTRGGAGAGCGTGAGTTCAATCTGGCGCTTCTGTTCTTCAAGGACCTGYTGCGCCTCGAGGAGAGCTGTTTCCGCCAGGCGGTGGTGCAGCGCGTCCATCACGACAGCGGCCAGTTCGCGGAGGATGTCTGCCTCAACCGTAGTCARAGGCGCACGCGGTTGCGTATCGATCAGGCACAGACTGCCTAGCACGTGACCATCTGGAGTACGSAGARGGGCGCCGGCATAGAACCGGATATGGGGCCAGCCTGTRACCAGGGCATTGTCCTGAAAACGGGAGTCCAGGGTCGCATCCGGAACAATCAAGAGGTCTTCCGGGTGGCTCAGGGTGAGGGTATGGGCACAGAAGGAGAGTTCGCGCGCGGTCTCTTTCAAGGGGAGGCCGTAGCAGGACTTGAACCACTGCCGTTGGTCATCGACCAGCGTAATCAATGAGATGGGGACACTGAACGTGCGAGCGGCAAGTCGGGTCAGGCGTTCGAACGCCTCTTCAGGAGGTGTGTGAAGGATCTG
>NZ_LMOM01000063.1 GCF_001424185.1 Deinococcus sp. Leaf326
CGGTCTGCCCRAATCTGCTGGCGCGCCAGTTCGAAGTTGCGCAGCCGAATCAGGTGTGGGCGTCGGACCTGACGTTCCTGCCGACCAGAGAAGGCTGGCTGTACYTGGCGGTCACCCTGGAYCTGCATTCACGGGCTGTGGTCGGCTACGCGATGGACACGCAGATGGCGGCCACRCTGCCACTGGCGGCCCTGCWGATGGCGACCCGGCGCCGTCATCCGTCTCCCGGACGGGTGCATCACAGCGACCGGGGCAGTCAATACGCGAGTGGGATCTTCCAGGCAGAATTGGCCCGCATGCGTGGTGGAAAGCTTTTTCARCTCCCTGAAACGGGAGCTGTACGAGGACGAGATCTTTGAGAGTCGTGCGTCTGCCCGTCAGGCCGTGTTCGAGTTCATCGAGGTCTTCTMCAACCGCCAGCGTCGCCATTCCACCCTGGGCGACTTGACGCCCCACGAGTTCGAACGGCAAGCTACGGCCGCTTAACTTCAGCTACGCAATATCGGGGTAAACCCAGACCCACCCCAACTTCACCAGCTCCCCCAACGCGCCATAAACGGCCGACACCTCGATCTTGAGAGCCCTCGCCATTGCGCCCACGTAGACGGAGCCCCCCAGCATCAACACCTCGCTCCGCACCAACTGATCCAGCACCTGCCCAGCAACGCCTTGTGCATCCATCGCCCTACCCTACTCGCCCAGCACTCCAGCAGAACCGACATTCCAGTTCGTGTCCTGGCGCGGGGTTGCTCAAGGTGTCCGTATGTGCATGTGGGTATTACTCGCCTGATAAACAACAACATCCGGACACCTTGAAAAGAGGCAGTCTCACCCCCTTCCCAGACCGAACGCTTCACCCTTTCCAGGCCTGGTGGTGTGGTCTCGCTGGAGTGATCTCCACCCCTCAAGGTCTGAGGAACGAGCAGGTCCGGTGCCCTTGGGATTCGTCCTGTTTCAAGCTAGGAACCGGCCAGGAACTTTACCCCGCTTCGGAAGAATTCGCGTGTGGCACGTTGGATTTCTCATGCATACGCTCTGCGCTACAGTATTTCCTTAGCCCAGAGCGAAAGCACGTGGGCGCGACATCACCCTCCCGAAATCTCTCTCCGCCCACAGCTCCTTGGAGGTGCACCACCATGCTCGACGACCACACGAAAGCTGCATCCCTGGCCTATCTCCAGCAGGAGGGCCTGGACGAATACGACCATGCCCGGTTCCTGTTCCAACTCATGGGCATCACCTCCCTGCAGGAAGCGAGACAGCAGGCGATCCCGATGAGCCTCAAAGAACTTCAGATCATCTTCTCGCGCAAGTGCACGGCGCTTGCGCTGGCGGCGGCCGCTCCGGAGCCCTCACCGACCCTCTCCGTAATGGGGTTTTAAGCCTTGACTTGACGGGGTGCCCGGGGAGGTTGGCACCGGACAACCAGAACGCCCCCTATACTCAACTCATGTAGCGAGAGACGAAGGCAGGCCGAACAAGGGGACACACGGCCCCATCACAAGAAGAAAACCCACCCGGCAAGGTGAGTTTCGCTTCCAATTCAAAAGGGTTTAGTCCGACGCCTCAGTAACGTCAGCCTAACACCCACAACGAGGTGTTGCAAGATGTTGGACCTACAACTGAAGACGACGCTCCTTGAGAGCGTCCTGATGGGACGCGTCAGCGCCTACGACGCCACGCGCACCCTCCTCGAGCTCGTCGGCCTGACCACCTTCGAGCGTGCGGTGCAGGCTTCCCCGAACAGCTGCGCGAAAACCTTGCGGCGGGTCTTCTCCCAGGGCAAATCCCTGGTCGAGCTGCCTGACGCCCCAGAGGCGCCTCCAGTGTCCATTCAGGAGATCGACGTCGAGCTGACGGCTCTGGCTGCTGGCGCGAGGGTGGATGCCAAGCAGGTGCTCTCAGCAGTTCTGCGGTATCAGAATCCGGTGGCGCGCGTGAAAGGGGTCCTGGAGGACTTGCGGACGCTTGTAGTGAATCAGTGCCGGGTGACGAATCCGACGGGGCTCTTCGTGCGCCTGATGCGCTCTGGGGAGGACGTACGGTTGCCGGCGAGCGTGCAGGCGAAGCGGGAGGTCAAGGCCAAGCACGAGGCCCCGCCGCTCAAGCCTCTGCCGGAGGTCGGCGAGTGGGTGAAGTATCAGGGCGACTGGCTCAGGGTTGAAGCCGTGCTCGAGCGCAAGGTCCGGCTTTACGCCCCAGAAGGCCGCTCTTACTACTACTTCGTCGAGGACTCCGACACCGATGTCTCCTTCGAACAGGCAAGGCAGCTGTTACGGCAGGCGGCACCCCCAGCAGGTCCTGGAGGCCAGGTGGCGCTGGGCTGAACCACCCCACAACTCAGCAGCCCTCCGGCTCGATCTCAGCGACCCGGTACTGCATTTCGTGTGGCTTCAGAACGACATTGTTTGCAGTCGAGGATTCACTGAAGGCGCTGGAGGCCGCTTACGGCGCGCCCTATGCTCAGGCATGGCCTTCCTGAACTCCCTGGTGCTGGCGTACCGTCCGGTGGTCGCAGTCACGCCTCAGACGGACATGCTCTCTTGTGGGCACGAGCGGGCCCGCGTCGATCTCACGGCCGCCGGGACGTACCTGAGGGAACGGGGCCTCCCGCGCTTCGCCCGGACGCGCCTGTGCCCGCAGTGTAGGCAGGAGCCGAATCCGAAGGCCCTGGCCAAGGTGACGCACGACCCCACCCCGGCCTCTCGGCAGCGTGCGTCTGACTGGGGGCAACTCACTCGAACAGAGCGGGAGCAGGCGGAGGTCGTCCTTCGGGCTTTACCGGGGGGTGCGGATATCGAGATGGACGGCTGGCTGATGATGGCTCCAGAGCAGCGAGCGACGATCGCGCAGGTCGGCGAACGGTTCGCGGCGGGTCTGGGTCTGACGTTCAGGGAATTTATGGGGTTACGGGTCGAACCCGCGCCCTATGTCACAGCGGCTGGGTTGCGATGGTTGCAAGCGTCGCCGAAGGAGAAGCAGCGGCGGCGAGAGGCAAGCGATGTCCGCTGGCTGGTGGCGGAGCGTGCGCGGAAGCGGTGAGGCTCTCCGAGGTGCCTGAAACAGGCCATTGAGTCGCTTCCTGGTCTGGAAGGGGCTGAGATCCATTAGCCCTCGCCGCCCTGGCTGCTCTCCACCCGACCTTCGAGCTTGGCCTGGGTAGCATCTTCGGCGCGCTGCACGTCGCGCTCCTGGATCTCGCGCTGCTCGTTGCCGCGCTCGAACAGCTCGCGCCGGGCCCGCAGCTTGGATTCGGGTTGCTGCAGGTCGCTGCCTTGGCCCTTGTGCACGTGTTGGAAGAACACCAGCGCGCCACCTGCCAGCGCCAGTGCCCCCGCGAAGTACAGCGTTTCGAGCGGCTCCTCCCAGCGGATGAAATGCTCCAGGAAGGTCACCCCCAGGATCACCACGATCACCGACACGACCTTCTGCTCCAGGTCGGCCAACGTCTCCACCCCCAGCGCCGACGTGACGTTCAGCGGCCGGATAAATAGGCTGTAGAGCCCCACCCCGATGATGTAGAACACCACCGCCTTGAGCATGGTGCTCACCACCTCCAGGAATTCAACAGCCAGCTCGCTCGTCGTGCTTTCCTCGCGGCGTAAGAGCATGTCGCGCCAGGTCTCGTAGATGGTCTCCAGCGCCACCCAGGTGCCCTGCAGGAACAGACTGAAGGCTACCAACAGTACAGCGATCACAGCGATGAGGACCACGAAGCGCGTGCGGCCGATGGCGGCACTGAACCAGTCGCCTTGCGGCGAGGACGTTTCAGCCTGGGAACGGGAAGACACGCTTTCATCTTGGGGCGGGGGTGAGCGTGTCGGGTCCGGCTCTTACCTATCTTCCCTTTAGGGCCCTGCCTCCTGGCCTGCACCGCGTGTTGCTCGCCGCCGTCCGCTGGGAACGCGTCACCCCGCGCAAAAGCGGCGTGCGGGTATAGCGCTCGATGGGGCGTACTGGAAGCGAGCATTTTCCGATCCGTCATCCCGGAGCTAGGCGACTGCCTGCTTTAGCAAGCCAAAAGGCCGTGAATGCTCAACGGGCCTCACCTTGATTCTTAGTTAAGGACAGCAGGTCAGCACATCCTGCCGTCGAGAAGCGGCTATACCGAGAAGCATGTTGCCTCCCGCAGAGTTGGGCAAGTGACGTCAGGTCCTGGGAGCATCGGACTATGAGCTTTGGGCGGCCAGCCGCACCATCGATACCCTGCGCTGGGGACCAACAGCCGCAACCCAATTGGTGCTGATCAATACCAGTCCAGTCGCGTTGCACATTCGGGAGATCGAGGTCAGCGGGCTGCTTGGGAAGGCGTTCTTATGGCATTGACCAGGCGTGGTGGAGCCGCGGAGTTTCTGGACCGTGCTGGATGAGCGGAGTTTCGATGTGCTCGTGGCCATGACGCGGCGTGAGGGGCGGCGTGGGTTTGGGGTGCAGGAGGTGGTGCACGAGATCGTGGTCCATCTGGATCAGCCCAGGCCTCGGTCACTGGCCTTCCAAGTGTCCTGGGGGTTCCCGACACCCAGCTACGACATGGGCTTCTTCCTACCAGCCCTGGAAGATGACGCTCCTGAATCACGGTCTTCAAGTGCAGAGGCCAGGAACAAGACGGAATATTGACACTGGGGCGTGCACCGCAGCACCTGCGCCTTCTTCTCCTTGGTCCTCTGCCGTTCAGAGCAGTCCAGGCTGACCTCCTCTTCTCCCCCCACTGTCCCCCCCCATCTTGAGCGCTCTTACAGACCTCGATCTGATTGACGAACGGCAGCGTGAGCTCATGTTGCTCCCAGCTTCGCCACGTCCAGCCTCTGCCGTTCCTCCCACAGCGGACTTGAGTGAGCGGGGGGATCCCCCCTTCTGGGAAATGCTGAGCTACCTCGTCACTCACAAAATCAGTCGCACAGTCGTCCTCAGCGCCCATCAGCTCACCCTCTACGTCCGCGAAGGCAAAATCGAGGCAGCCAGTGGCTATCGTCGTCTTGGAGACATCCTTATCCAGCACGGCTGGATCGAAGCCCGCGAAATAGATCTGGCCCTCGCCAGCCCTCAACACCTCGGGCAATATTTCCTGCTGCAACGCAGAATCAGCAGCCTGCAGCTCCGCACCGCATTGCGTCAGCAGGTCAGAGAAGCTCTCGATTACCTCCTGACCCAATCTGACCTGTCCTATGCTCTGGCCCCGACACAAGTTCTTCCCGTACCGACCGCAAGCGTCGAGGGGTCTGATTTCCTCGCGCAGATCCTGGACCGTCAGCCCCTGGCGTTGGGCACCGTGTACCAGCTGGCCCGGATCGAGCAGGACATCACGCTCAGCCCCCGAAGCTGGCAGTTACTCCGAGTGATCAACGGTCGACGAGCCTTGAGTCGCGTGATTCAGGCCTCCGGACTCCCGCCCAAGGACGCCGACGAAGCGGTCAGAACCCTGATCCAGTCGGGCGCGGTCGAGCAGACCAATCTCCTCAGTCTCCGGTTCATCGTTCCGAAGCGGCTCCCGCTGGACAGCACCAAGCACCCGCCAGGGAATCTGCGGGCCAATCTCTTCCTGAAGCAGGTGGACGGGCAACAGAACGTCTGGGAAATTCAGGCGACGCTGAATCTGCCGGCGGACGAGACCATTACGATTCTGCTGTCGTTATACCGTGACCGGCTGATCGAGGTGGTGCAGGGACAACAAGAGTTCGATCAGATCCTCCACGCCTATTGAGATCTCAAGAAAGCGAGGCCGGCTGGTTTCTGCTGATGTTGAGAACGGAAGGCTTCCCCTCAGTTCATCTGGAGGCACTGACTTCTCAGAACGAGACGGAGGATGACCCAAGGGGAAGCACTGTTTGTTGCTCAGAGGAGAGACTTCTTTCAGCGAACCCTTTCCAGGGTCTTCGCTGGACATACCGAGATACAGAAGGGCGTAAAAGGACCGCTGCTAATTGTGAAGCATAGGCATATCCAGAACGTCAGTCATAACAAGAAGAGGCGGCTGAGAGCCGCCTCAGAGTAACAAAGTTCTGTTAGTACAGTAAAAACTTAAGTGTGGATTTGCAAATAACGTTTGTAGGGTCTATAACCTACTCTTTCTTCTGTTTCAGCGCAGACTGTCCGCCGACACAGTCTTGACAGTGATGATGCTCGCTTTGGAAGAAGGACCAAGCCGCATCAGCCATACACGGGAACGCATGCGTTCACCTGTGTCATCAAACGCCATAGGTCCAGAGATATTCTCACACAGGAGTGCGCTTTTGTTGACACAAGCATCAAACTTCACTTTGCGCACTGCTTCGCTTACCCGCGCACGGCTTGGAAGTGCCCCACCGGGTTGTAGGGTACTGTCAATCGCATTCAGAAGAACATTCATCGCTTCGTAGGCCATTAGTGCGCGCCCACTGGGAGCAACCTTGTACTTCGCCTGATACTGCCGGGTAAACACCTCACTTCCCGAGTAGGAATCCACAGACCCATAGACTGTGGAATACACCACGCCCGTCGCACTTGCTCCTGCACGTTGAGCGAAGCTCGGTGCATCCAGCCCGTCGCCCCCCATAAACAAGGCCTTGATCCCGGCTGCACGGAGTGCTTTCACCAGTGGGGCACCGATATCATCACTGCCGCCGAAGTACACCACGTCTGGGCCGGCGTCGCTGATTCGCTTGATGGCCGCCGCGATACCAGCCGGGTCTGAAACGCCCGCATAGCCGCTCAACGCGATGTTCCGGCGCTTGATGTTCGCCTGAAGCGAAGTGGCCAGACCATTGCCGTAAGCGGTGTTGTCAGAAACGACGAAGACGCTCTTGGCCTTGACTTCCTCTTGCAGATAGGTGGCCGCGGCCTCAGTAGATGACAACTTCATTTTTTACTGCTCCTGACGCTGAAAAAGGGCTGATGATCGCCTCCAGAAAGGTCACCAGTCGTTCTGGTTTCCAGCG
>NZ_LMOM01000064.1:0-735 GCF_001424185.1 Deinococcus sp. Leaf326
AGAATGCGGGCACGCTCCCAGAGAGGCTGTGACTTCGACACTCCCAGACTCTCGCGTCTGGGAGCGCTTTTTTCGTCTTATGCAGGTGCAACTCCTGAGTATAAGTGTCGGGTGCCCCGAGGCTGCACTACTAAAGTGCGTCTGAAAAAGGTCAGGGCGGGGACTTCGCCAGCCGACGTACCATCAAACGGATCATGACTTCGTACACGAKGTTTTCAGCGGTTTCAACCAGGGCTTCGTMGTCCCTCGCCATGCGTCTGGATTTCCCCAGCCAGGCGAACGTCCGCTCCACCACCCAACGGCGCTTCAGGACGACAAATCCTTTCGGCACCTCCACGTGTTGTGGAGGTGCATCTTTTGGTGCCCARGTACCCTGCCAACCCGACCAAGGGTGTTTGACGATCTCCATGGTCCAGCCCAGATGCGTSTTGATCTCTCCAGCGAGTTTCCCGGTGTACCCCGCATCCGCCCACAGGTACGTGTTTGACGATCTCCATGGTCCAGCCCAGATGCGTSTTGATCTCTCCAGCGAGTTTCCCGGTGTACCCCGCATCCGCCCACAGGTACCCCATCCGAGGAAAGACATTGGGGAGATCTCGCAGGAGAAGAATCGCGCCCATGCGGTCCTGGATGTCCGCCTCGTGGACCTTGATCGCCATGACCAGCCCTAAGGTGTCGACGAGCAGGTGACGTTTCCGACCACTCACTTTCTTGCCCCCGTCATAGCCGCGAGGC
>NZ_LMOM01000064.1:824-11459 GCF_001424185.1 Deinococcus sp. Leaf326
CCGCGAGGCCCGCCAGCTTCCGTAGTCTTGACGGATTGGCTATCGATGATCGCTGCGCTGGGGGTCGCTGCGCGACCCTCACGCTGACGGACCAATTCCCGAAGGATCGTGTGGAGTGCCTCCCAGACCCCATGGAGCCGCCAAAGACGATGGGAGTGATAGACCGTCTGCCACGGAGGCAAATCATGAGGCATCGCTCGCCARGCGATGCCGCCCCGCAGGACGTAGAAAATCCCGTCCAAGATCTCTCGAAGAGACCTGCCACGGAGGCAAATCATGAGGCATCGCTCGCCAGGCGATGCCGCCCCGCAGGACGTAGAAAATCCCGTCCAAGATCTCTCGAAGAGACCATTTTCGGGGACGTCCCACGGAGGCTTCTGGAGGAAAGAACGGGAAAAGAACGTGCCACTCGGCGTCTGTCAGATCGTTCGAATAGGCAGATCGGGACATGGGCGCATCACCTCAGCCCAATCGTCCACCTTTGTTGCTGCGGGAAAAACCTGCACCAGCACGTTTTTCAGACGCACTTTATTRATCACGGCGTAGGTTCGCATCCATGAGGTGTTGTGGGAGGTCAAGATATCGGACACGTTGCCACCCGCCGATCAGCTTTTCCTTCAGTGCCGTCAGGGNATCACGGCGTAGGTTCGCATCCATGAGGTGTTGTGGGAGGTCAAGATATCGGACACGTTGCCACCCGCCGATCAGCTTTTCCTTCAGTGCCGTCAGGGTGCGGGCACAGAAATTCCCCAAAACCTGGCGCTTCACGTACGCCCAGACCAGCTCGATGGGATTGAGCTCGGGCGCATAGGGAGGCAAATACACCAGCGAGAAGCGTTCGTGGCAAGCCACGAACGCTTRAACTGCTTTGGCGCGATGGATGCCGGCATTGTCCAGCACCACCACGATGTCTCCCTGGATATGGCGTAACAGGTGCTGGAAGAACCCRATGACGTCCATGCTACGGATCGCACCTGTCTTGGTGTTCTGCAAGAACTGCCCACCCGACGTGATCGCAAAGGTCGTCGAGAGCTTCTCCCAGTTGGCAGGCAAGGTGACCAGGGGCGTSACGCCCYTRGTGGACCAGGTCCGTCTGCGGACCCCTTTCAGGGCAAATCCCACCTCATCGAGGTAGACGAGAGTGGCGCCCTCAGCGACCTTTTTTTTTCAACTCCGGGGCCACCTGTTCTTTCCAGCCACGCCCTTGGTGGACCAGGTCCGTCTGCGGACCCCTTTCAGGGCAAATCCCACCTCATCGAGGTAGACGAGAGTGGCGCCCTCAGCGACCTTTTTTTTTCAACTCCGGGGCCACCTGTTCTTTCCAGCTGGCAATCCGAACTTCGTTGCGTTCCGCCGCACGCCCATCAGGCATCTGCGGGGTAAAGYCCAACCGACGCAGGATGTGCCGGACATGGTCATGGTGGTACCAGAYCTCGAAGTGCCGGCCGATCAATTCGCTGACACGCCGRGTCGTCCAGGTCTCGTCCCGAAAGCCGTGATGCACCGCACCCTCCCGCAGGAGGGTGCGCAACCGCTCATCTTGCTCCGCCGTAAGCCGCGAGACTGGACCCCTGGCCACGGTGGCCTGAAGACTGCCGTTGCGTTTCAGCCGACCTTTCCAGCTGTACACGGTGTGCACCGAGACCCCAAAGTGATCGGCAATCTCCTGATTCTTGTGCGTTCCGCGTGCGATCCATTCAAGCGCCGCGAGGCGGCGCTCTTCGAGTTGAGCACGGGAATAACGGGTAGGCTGCCATCCAGGCATGCCCCAAGACTATCAATGCTAAGCCGTGACGTGATCAATAGACCAAAGTTGGCCATTCTCGGTAGTACACCGCTGGGCCACCGTTCACGTCACGACATCACGGCGGAGTACGGCAAGCGCTTTATTCATCCTTCGCAGGCGGGTCTCCACAGTGGCTGCAGTTTGGAGCTGCTGATAGATCGCGTACTGTGCCTGTCGACCTAGCGAACTGAAGGCCTGCTGTGCTCCTGGCGTCCTCTGTAGTGCATCCAGAAAGTCCTCCGGCAATACCATCGTGGCTGCGCCGGCGTAGGCCCGCTCCCAACGCCCATCGTTCCGGGCCGTCTGAACCTGATGTAGACCCGGCGGCTGCATCGTCCCCCGCTGGATCAATTCTTCTGCCAAGGTACAGTTCCGTGCCGACCAACTGGATCTGGGACGGCGGGGGGTCAGCCGTTGAAGAAACGAGTCGTCGTCTCGCGCGCGGCGCTGACCATCGATCCACCCCCAAGCCAGTGCCGCGCGTACACAGTCGTCCCAAGTCACGGACGGCCTTCCCGTCGCCTTTTTTAGCAGACACACCCATAATTCCCGCTGATCGGCGTGATGCTGTTCCAGCCAGTCCCACAGGAGGTCAGGGCTGGCGAAGGTGTGGCTAGTAGGAGTGGACGACAGCTGATCCGTCATGAAGAGAACTGCTCACCAACCCATCCTTCGCTCGCGGCCCAGAGGGCCATTGCCTGCTGTGGGTCAATTGCGTATGGCCGCACACCCTCCGTACCCGGCTCCAAGGCTTCATCCGTCACCTGGGTCGTCACATGGGCATTCTCGCAGTAGCGCCCTCCGATTTCATCAGCCGAGGCGACCACTGCGGCCCAGACGGAGGTGGCTGCGCCCTGAGGGATGGTCTTGGGGATGAAAGGAGACTTGCCTTGACTCTCCCGTGCTGCGTTCGTCGCGTCCACCATCCGGTCAAAGCCGCCCTCAGGAAGATGTCGCCCCAGGGCTGTAGGAATCGCACCGGGATGAACAGCTGTGGCCCGAATCCCACGGGCCCGATGTCGCCGGTCGAATTCAACCGCGAAGAGAATGCTGGCGGTCTTGGAACGGCCGTAGGCCACGAACGGGTCGTAGGGGGTCGTCAAGAAGTGTGGGTCGTCAAGGTCGACAGCCGCAAACCGGTGGCCTGAAGAAGCGACGATGACCACTCGCGCACCGTCATGCATCAGGGGAACGAGCCTGTTCACGAGGACGAAATGACCGAGATAGTTCGTGGCCATCTGGGATTCGAAGCCGTCCTCCGTGAGACGGAATGGGGCTGCCATCACTCCAGCGTTGGCGATCACGACATCGAGTGATCTCCCGCGGGCGAGCAAGGCTGCGGCACAGTGACGAACACTGGCCAGGGAGGTCAGATCCAGCTCGATCAGTTCAAAGCTTCCCCCGGAGTGAGCCGCTGCCCGTTGAACGACCTCATTATTCTTTTCGGCTTGAGCGACATCTCGGGCTGTGCCAATGACGTGAGCGCCATGCGCAACTAGGGCGCGCGCTGTTTCGATACCGATGCCGGACGAGGTGCCTGTCAGGAGGACATGCTGACCATGAAGGTGGTGTCCTTGCAGAACATCATCTGCAGTGCTTTGTGCTGTGAAAGAGGGGGGCATGCTGTTGTGCTCCTCTGAGAATGAAAGCAGCAGGCAGGGGCGACCTCCCAGCCACACCCGCCTCAAGGGTGGTGATGGCCTAGATCAGCCCTGATAAGGCACCTCGACGTCAAGAACCCAGGTCACGCCGAAGCGGTCCTTGAACATGCCGTAGAGGGGCGTCCAACCGGAGGGTGCAAGCGGCTGCACGATGATGGCGTCCTCGGACAGCTTGTTCCACAGGGCCTGAATCTCGTCCGTATCCTGACTGCGGGCTGAGACGAAGAAGGCCGCTTCTCCCTGAGTCCAGGGCAGGTGCGAGGGCACGTCGTAGGCCATGACGCGAAAGCCGCTGGACGCGATAACTTGCCCGAACATGATCTGATCGGCTTCGCCAGGATGCTGGACGTTGTGGGCGTCCTGATAGGTCACGAGGACGAGCTGGCCCCCTGTCGCGGACTGGTAGAACTCGAGGGCGGAGCGCGCGTTGCCTCGGAAGTTGAGATGGGGCGTGACATTCATCATGATGAACTCCTATGGAAGTTGGGCGAGCCGCGGAGAGCGGGAAGGAGAACGCCATCGACCAGAGCTTCGAGAAAGCCCAGAGTGAAGGGCTGGCGCTGAATCAGCGACCGATAGGCGGCCATGGCGGCTACGACATGGGAGAGGCTGGAGAGATCCGCTGACGCCGAGATCTCGCCACGCTGTGCGGCGCGCTGCATCAGCGTGAGGTGGGCTTGAGCCCAGGGCTGCACGACTGCCGCATCAATGTCCTGAGCGAAGTCGGCATCGTGGGCCAGCAGAGAAGCGAGACCGGTGACCAGTCGGAGACGACGTTCCGTCTCTTCGGCGGACTGTGGCTTGAAGAGGGCAAGTAGATCGTCTCTCAGATTCCCAGTGTCGGGAAGGTCATTCAGGTCGATCTGCACCTGCCTGAAATGCGCTACAGCGTCACGCATCAGTTCTGGCTTCGATGCCCAGCGGCGGTAGATGGTGGCTTTGCCTGTTCCTGCCCGTGTAGCGACCAGATCCATGGTCAGTGCAGCAGCGCCAGTGTCCGCCAGGGTATCGAGTGTGGCATTCAGAATGTGGGCATCGAGAGCGGGATCGCGCTTACGCCCGAGGGGTGACGATGAACGGCTTGGAGTACTACGGTCAGAAGTCATCCAATACCTTACCTCCCTCATTAAGATACTATCCGGTTCCAGAAATGTAAAGTATCGAAACTAAATAGTTCCGAATTTGATTGGGATGGGCCAGGTGGACTGCGCGGATAGTCAGGGTCCTAAGAGTGCTAGGACTTCAGGAGGGCCTATTCAAAAAATAAAAGGCAGGGTGGTCCCTGCATTGCCCCGACGATGAACAGGGTGTCGCTGAGGCGGGCCTGCCCTCCACTGCCGGTGATGAGCGCCTTGATCGGGGGCCGGCCTCTGGGCGGGAGAAGCGAGGAGGGAGAGAAGGACCAGGGCCGGCACTCAAGGCGAACGCCAGAGCGAGGGCCGATGCCAGGAAAGCAGGTTGGACGGTCCACCTCTTGAACTACGATCTCCCCATGCTGAGCCTCCATCCCATGACCCCTAAAAGCTTCCAACGGTTTCTCGAGCGTTCAGTGACGACGTACGCCGCCGAGAACGTCCGAAGCGGCCGGTGGACTGCTGAGGATGCGCAGGAGCGCTCCGCAGGGGAGTTTCGGACGCTCCTTCCAGAGGGCTTGGCGACCCCAGACAATTTCTGCTTCGATCTCCACGACGCGGACCGGCATCAGGACGTCGGCGTGCTGTGGTACAAGCTCCTGCAACGAGGTAGCCAACAGATCGCCTTCGTCTATGAGATCGAGGTTGGGGCGGAGCATCGGCGGCGTGGGTATGCCCGGGAGGCATTCAGGCTGCTCGAGCACCATGCGGCGGAGCGGGGCGCAACGGCCGTGCAACTGCATGTCTTCGGGCACAACCACTCGGCCCAGGCGCTCTACGAAGGCCTAGGCTTCGAACCCGTGAGCATCACGATGCAACGGGAGCTGAAACCCCTCCACTGACGCCCAGAGAGCAAATGCGCTCGACCTCCAGAGCCGCAGACGAGACGTTCTGGAGGGTCGAGTGCCCCAAACAGGCGGAGGGCAAGGCCATCCCGCCCTACGTCGGTCGCCACGGCGCCCTCTAGGATTCGGTGCGCTCCACAGGTGTACGGCAGTCTTGGATACCGTTCCCAGCTGGTCGCTGACGTGCAGATCGGCGAGCCGCTGGCAGAGTCGCCTCGGGTGCTTCTGCCAGCGGCTCGCCTGGACGCCCGGCTCCTGACTTTGGCCCAGCAGAATGCTCGGCTGACTTGGAAGGATGAGGTCTGAATGTCAGAGCAGCCTCGTAGCGCTGCTTGGCCACCCAACTGAGCTCGCCAGCACGCCTGGGCTGAAGGCCAGGTCCGTGGGGATGACACGGTCTGGCGCGGGTAGGGCTAGGTTGTGTCCGCAAACTGCTCTTCATAGGCAAGAATGGCGTGTGGTACGACGCTATGAACTGACCGACGAGCAGTGAAGCCAGCTGGCTTCACTGCTCCCACCACAACGTCAGCGAACAGGGCGGCCTTCTCTGGATCATCGCACTGTCCTCAACGGCATCCTCTGGATCAAGCGCTCGGGCAGCGCCTGGCGTGATCTCCCCGAGCGCTCTGGCAACTGGAAAACGGTGAGCTCTCGGTTCTATCGCTGGCAACAGCAAGGTCTATGGGCACAACTGCTCGCCCGTGTGCAAGAGCGAGCAGACCATGCCGGGCAGGTGGACTGGGACGTCCAGATGATCGACAGCACGATCGTGCGTGCCCATCAAAGCGCCGCTGGCGCAAAAAAAGGGACGGCGACGAAGCCCTCGGCCGCTCCCAGGGTGGCTTTGGAACGAAGATCCACCTGAAATGTGACGGCCAGGGAAGGCCGCTGGCCTTTCTGCTCACGGCTGGCCAGCGCCATGAGATGTTGATGTTCGAGGCGCTGCTGGACAGTGGCAAGATCAAGCGGCGGAGTCGGGGTCGGCCCCGACTCCGCCCGACGTACGTGCTGGCGGATCGGGCGTACAGCGGTGATAAGGCCCACCAGCTATGTCAGCGACGGCGCATCCGACGGGTGGTCCCTCCCAAGCGGGATCATCAGAAGCCACGGTCATATGACCGTGGCCTCTACCGACGTCGCAACGTCATCGAGCGGTTGATGGGTCGCCTGAAACGCTCTCGGAGAATTGCGACCCGCTTCGAGAAACGGGCGTGTTATTACGGGGCGATGGTTACGATCGCCTGCATCATGGAGTGGCTCTGATGGTTTGCGGACACAACCTAGCCGTTTGTCTTATGAAATGGAAGCCTCAGCTGAGGCGGAAGTGCCGTTTAGGCTCTCATGGCTCCCGTCCCAGTGCATGGTGTAGCGGAGCTCATCACCAGCGAAGGTCGCGAAGCCATGACGGGCATACAGATGAAGATCGGGATTGTCCTTGGCTACCTGCAGCCGTATTCCGCAAGACGCTGCCTGAGCACGGGTCTGGATGGTCTGGAGGACCGCCCCACCGATCCCCCGCCCTCGCCAGTCCGGCAGGAGACTGAAGTCCACCAAGACCAGATCGGCCTCCAACCTCGCCGTCAGGATACTGCGCACCATAGCCCCGGCGCTGCGCCTGAAACTGAAGTTCAAGCAGAGGCTCCCACATTTCATCGGGAAGGCTCTGGAGGTCCTGACGAACCGAGCCATACAGGAGCCGGAGGAAAGACAGGTCTCCTTCCTCCACATCCCGCAAGGTCCAAGGCGGGCGCTCAACCATGCAGGAACGTATTCTGCCATCCACTGCGGGGCGCCTGAGTTTGGGCGATCACCCCAGGATGAGTAGCCAGCGGCCGCTGCAGGCTACCCAATCGGCCTCCCATCTGATGCAAAGCCGCAGTGAGATGACCCTGAAGGTCCGGAGCGACTGGCCCCCGGACACCCGTGAACTTCTGGGTGGACATGGCGGCCATCAGAGCTAGGGGAAGGCGCGGTGTTCCGGCCTCAAGCGCACGACTCAACCAAGTCCCGGTATCGAAGCCCAGAGCGAACAGGGGCGAGGTCTGCGAAGCCTGCGCCGCCACACCGCTGAGCTGTACCGGACTTCCCAGCGCTCCCATGGTCCCAGCGGGGGCTCCTGCGCCAATCCCCAGACCACTGGCACTCACCTGCATGCCGGCCTGGCGGAGGGCAGCCAACAGCGCCAGCGCGCCTTCGCTGGCCACGACATGAACAGTGCGAACGTTCTCATTTCGAAGGTGCTGCACGACTCGCTGGGCCTCGGCCCGGGTATCCATCTCGCCGAGCAACGTCGTTCCCGTGACCTGGCCCCCGGCACTCTGCAGCCCAGCCGTGAAGGCATAGGGCAGGTCGTAGCCACTGTCCAAGATAGAGAACAGCAGGTGCACTTCCTTCTGCCCACCGCGAGCCAGGGAAGCCCCAAATGCCCATTCCGCTTCCCAGGCGTGCAGTGAAGTCGTCAGGGTGAGGGGGTGGCGGTGCTGCGGCCGCGCCATCAGGACACCGACCTCGGCGTTGAGATGCAGCACGTCCCGCTGGGCCAACACGGGGGTCAGGTGCTCGCCCAGACCGTCTCCCAGAGTCACCAGGACTTGGGGCGCGGAAACGAGCGCCGCGCGCGCCGCGGCCTGCGCCTGACGTGGACCTGGGCCTGTGGAGTAGCGGCGCAGCGTCATCTCCTGCGCCGCACAGCCCTGCCGGAACCCTCGCTCGAACGCCTGAGCGAACTGGGGATAGGGCTGTGGAGTAGCGGCGCAGCGTCATCTCCTGCGCCGCACAGCCCTGCCGGAACCCTCGCTCGAACGCCTGAGCGAACTGGGGATAGGGACTGCGTTCAGGCAGAAGCAGGGCAACGCTCAGCGGGGCGAGCTTCGGAGCAGATATCGCGGCAGCCACCCCACCCCCACCCAGGAACACCGGACCCAGGACGGCCAGGGTCTTAAGCAGACCACGGCGAGTGGCCTGTGCAGGAGAAGAGGGCACGTCGGTATCAGGCAGTTCTGGCATTTAAGAAGTCCTTGCAGGAGGAGAGGCGTTGAAGCAGCAAATTATGACCGAGGAGGGAAAACACCCTGCAAGGCGATAATGAAGTTAATGACCTGAAAGGGCGGCAGATTATTGTGGGGCTGACTTCCACCTGTATTCTCGATCGCAGCCGAAGCCATTGGACTGATCGACTGTGCAGGTCCGTACGCTGCACCCTCACTACTCCGGGCTAAGACCTTCCCAGCCGGGTTGTTGCTTTCGCCCACATCGCTGGCCGCACGTGCAAAGTGCACATGTGCCGCCAGTTGCTGAGGCACTAACGTGACCGAGGCGACGCCACCCGAACTCCCCAGAGGGTAGCTCGAGCGGCCTGGTGCCTGACCCTGATGGATGGGCGTCCGGCCCCGCAGATCTGGGAGGGCAAAGGTGACGGTCCCATTGCCGCCATAGGCGACGCCTAACAGGGCATAGAGCGCTGTGTAGAGGGGCAAAATTGCCCGTAAACATCCGAATCTCACCAAGAAAAGGATCCATAGTTTCTCCCTTACCGTCTCACATCCATGCTCTTTCTTCTTTAAAAACAAGTCAGGCTGGACTAGGATAGATGCCATACAGCGAGATAATGAAATTCACGGCCAGGTAGGGCGACCGGTTTTCGTGTGGCACACTTCCACCCGTCACCGCAAGAGCAGAGGACAACAGCGACACGTTGGGCGTGTCGTCGAGGTACAACGATAAGCCCGTGGTTTGCGCGAGCGTTCCACCTGCAGAGCTCTTGGTGGTCGCTGGGGACGCGGTCGCCTTGAAGGCATGCGTATGCGCGGGGATTTGCTGCGGATTCAGCGTCACACTCTCGCTTCCGCCTGACTGACCCATCACCATGTTCCCCCCAGACAACGTCCCCTGATGAACCGGCCACCGGCCTCGCAGGTCCGGGACGGCAAATGTGTTCTGTCCGTCCCCGCCATACGTCGTGCCGATCAGATTGAAGAGTACGTCGTATTCACTGATGGGCAGGAGACTGCCGTCGCAGAACTGCCAGCCTTCTGGTGCATAATTCCCGCCGAACATTCGGATCTCACCGACATAGGATTCACTCATCTCAGGACCTCGAAGGGTAGATGCCGATCAGCGCGATGATGTAGTTGATGACGAGGTAGGGCGGCATATTCTCGTGCGCCTGATTTCCCCCTGCGGACGTGATGCTCGTCGAAGAGAGTGAGACGTCGGTGCCCGTACCGTACACGTCTCCTGTCGCAGGCGCCGCCAGGAGATTGTTCGCCGGCCCAAGGGCTGCAGCTGCCGCAGTGCTACCCGTCAGGGTGTGGCTGTGGAGTGGCATCTCCGGCGTGGTCAGGATGTGAGCTGTCTCTCCCCCCGTTTGGTCCAGAGAGTAGGACGGTCCACCTGATGCCGCGCCCATCCCCAATGGGACACGGGTCTGAAAGTTGGGAAGGGCGAACGTGGTTTGCCCATTTCCACCGTAGGTCGTCCCTAGAATGGAGAACAGCGCCTGATTCTGATTGATGGGCAGCAATTGTCCGTTACACAGCGCCCAGCCTTTGGGGGGGAATCCGAAGCCAGCCAGACGAACTTCTCCAATAAATGAGTCCATAGATGCTCCTGAGATGTCAGCGTACTGGTGTGCTCGTACCTTAGAGACTCGGTTCCGTACAGTTGCCAGCCACTGGGGTGAGGGTCGCCGAGTTGCGGATGCGAGTCGTCGCGCCATTGTTTCGCGAGGCGATGGTATTCGTCGTTCCTGTCGCCCCAGTGCCACTCAAGCCTGTCAGGGTGAAGGTTGTCCCCCCACGCTGACGCACCACGACCGAGCTCTGCGGGCCGTTCGTGCCTCCGTTCTGCCCACTGACCGTGTTGCCCGTCAAGTTCGCACACAAGCGGTCCGNCGTCGAGTACGGGTTGTACCCGCACCTGAAGCTACGTGAGAACGATCAGCCCGTCAGGATGAAGGTCGTCCCCCCACGCTGACGCACCACGACCGAGCTCTGCGGGCCGTTCGTGCCTCCGTTCTGCCCACTGACCGTGTTGCCCGTCAAGTTCGCACACAAGCGGTCCGTCTCGGCGGTGTCGATGCCTACGGTCAGGCCGATCCCCTCGAGCGCTTCACTCGCCGCCGCGTTGGGCGTCGAGATGCTGTTGTTCCTCACCGTCAGGTCCAAACTGGCCGTCCCCGTCGACGCTTCCGTGAGCTGCCCGGCGCGCAG